>JAQIBZ010000559.1 GCA_027858815.1 Desulfobacteraceae bacterium | reverse complement strand
TTGTTCAACCAAGTCTTCAGCCATTCCGGCGCTCTGGTGATAGAGCTCAGAGAAGGACCATTCTGTGATCGGCCCGTCTAATTCGCCGTTGTCCATAAACCGAAAGGCCAGATCGTCTGCGTTTCTATCGGCTCGGTCCTTCAAGAAGTCGATAATTGTCATGTTAATCAAAAAAACCTCCTCAATATTTTCTTTATTGATATGAATAACGATAAAAGATCTTCATAAAAAATTTGCTATCACTCGATCTTCAAGTTTTTAGGTAATTTGTTCAAATCCAAGGCGGTAAAAAATTTTGACCACAGGCATACTGGTCATATTCCGCGGATCAAAATTTTTTTTCAACGCATGATTTGTTCAAATTAACAAAAACTTGAACATCTAGTATCATATATGTTTCAAATCTGCATAACGATTATTCGACTGCCTAAGTGAAGCGAGAAAGATGCCTTTTAAGCAGCCGTTTTGACGCAAGTCGTTTAATTGTGTGTTATATTACTCCATATAGGAGTAAAATACAACTTTTTTGCCATCTATCACATTATTGAAAATATACATTTTTTGTTACCGTGAATAAATGTTTATAAGATGTAATGACAGATCCAAAGAAAAATCAAATAATGGATTTCTGCATAATTTTATTAAATGATAATGTTCTCGTAAAGAGTATCCAGATGGCTAAGTTAAAAGTTCCACCAATACCATGAAATATGGCAAGGCGTAGTGATTTTTCAGACAAGAAATCATACATGTAGTATCTTGAGTGGCTGAAAAATTGCTACAACGCAGTAGATGGGACTTTTTACGATGCCATCAAATGATGAAATACGATCGTCGGAGGGGGCTTGCCCATTGTGATGCGGCCTGTCTGCAATGGGAGCCCCCGGGGCGTTCACTCTTTGTCATAATGGAGGGGGGTATCAGAGGGACATCCCTGCTTTTTTGAAGGATCGATTCACGGTTAAAAAATGAGGAAGAGTTGAAACAAAATTATAACCGTAGGATGCATTTTATTTTATACAGCCTTAAATAATTTTAAAAGATCGCTATTACTCGGATATTCTTGAAGCAGCGACAGCAACTTTTCCATTGCCGGGACAGCACCAATGGTTGCCAAGCCCCGCCGTAACAATTCAAGACGCCTGAATTCTTCCGGCTCAAACAATAACTCGGCACGCCTTGTTCCACTTTTTGATATATCGATTGCCGGGAACACCCTGCTTGTTGCCAAATCCCTGGAAAGCACCATCTCCATATTACCGGTACCTTTAAACTCCTCGAATATAACTTTATCCATCTTGCTGCCGGTATCAATCAGAACCGTTGCAATAATCGTTATCGAACCCATTTCCTCTACATTACGAGCTGCCCCCAGAATACGACGGGGGATTTCAAGCGCACCAGCGCCCACTCCGCCTGAGAGCGTACGCCCTCTGCTCTGGTGTTGCGAGTTATGTGCACGCGCCAAACGCGTAAGTGAATCGATCAATATCAACACGTTATGCCCTGCAGCGGCTTCCTTATAAGCTTCCGCAATAACCGTATCGACAACCTTAATATGGCTGTCAAGACTATCATCGATAGATGATGCGTATACTTTTGCATCTACACTGCGTTTAAAGTCAGTCACTTCTTCGGGCCGCTCGTCAACAAGCACGCAATGTAACTTCATGTCGGGATATCCTTTTAAAACAGAACGCGCAATATCTTTTAGTATTGTCGTTTTACCTGCCCCCGGCGGTGATACCACAAGCGCCCGCTGCCCCATTCCGATCGGACAAATAAGATCCAAAGCACGGGCAGATAGTTCATCGCTGCCTTTCTCAAAGATAATCCGTTCATCCGGGTTTAATGCCGTACCTCCAAGAAATTTTCTTTCATCAGGTGAGACTTTCCTGTGCGCGGATACATTTGGACGTCGCCCGGATCGTGAATGCGGACGCTGCGGTTTTTTTTTATACGAACTCATAGATACTCCATATTCAAATTGTTTCCCTTTCTAACAGGCTGTTGAAATCTTTCCATACAGAATTTTTAAAAGATATTTTATATACGGCCATCTTTTTTAAGCCTTTTGACCATTTGTTTATAGCTAATCAAAGATTCATCAGTTCTTTCATCAAATGCGGCAAGATCTTCAGCATCTTCGGTATCTTTGGCAAATGCTTGTTTCAATGCTTTATTTATTATTTTTGACATTGATATGGTGTTTCAAGGGTTTTAAGCTGTAATGCCTGATGAAGGGCTGGAGATAGTTGAGCGTTTGGATAATGTTATTATGCTATAATATCACCTCTGAATTATTTATTATGGCATAATAATATGATGATGTCAGTATAAATCGGCTAACATATAAATCGGCGAACGTATAATTCACCGGTAATAGCATCGCCTCGCTCAAACAGTTTGCTCCCGTGATCCATTGAAACCACGGGCTCTCGGCTGCGCTGCAATGGGATTTTCCCCAGTGTTCAACCGGTGGAAAGATGCTGTAAAAACAGAGGGGCATTACAAAAAAATGAGTGGCACTGGCAAATTTTGTCAGTGCGCGTAGCGCAGATGGGGTTCTCCATACGGAAAATATAAGAGGTTGTTAAATACGCTTTTTGTTTCTTCGGAGCATGAGCAACCAGTTGCCCTTGCCACCCAAAACCCTTTGCTATGTAGGGATATAAAATAAATGATAAAATACCTTCGAGGGTGAAGCCCATTGTGATGCGGCC
>JAQIBZ010000551.1 GCA_027858815.1 Desulfobacteraceae bacterium | reverse complement strand
GTTCCCGGGCACTTGAAGTACGACGAGTACGTCTTCGTGCCCGGCGCCTCGCATCTGCGGCACCCTGTAAACGCTTACAGAACAACAGTTTACGAAAAATTGATAATTTCGACCCCGTGAACGGGTACTACTGATTTAATCTTTTCCAAATAAGTCATCCATAATCGCTTGAAATGATCGATAATTTATTTGCCGATACAGTGGTGAATCGTCACCATGAAAAGTTTTTTAATAAAATGTCTTAAGGATACAAATAAATGAACGATAGAACCAGCGGGCAGACGCTCTCAAAAGAGGTATTGATTTCACTTCGAAAAATTATGCAGGCCATTGACCTGCATTCCAAGTCGCTCAATAAGAAATACGGTATTACCGGCCCTCAACTTGTTATCTTGCGAGAACTATCGGAGCACAAAGAAATTTCAGTCGGAGAATTGGCTAAAACAGTGAGTCTGGGACAGGCAACGGTAACAGGTGTTTTGAATCGTCTTGAAAAAAGAGGATTTATTACCAGAAGGCGTAGCAAAAAGGATCAACGACGTGTTCTTATCAGAGCAACCGAAACTTGTAAAAAATTACTTGAAGAGGCGCCTTCCCCACTTCAGGAAACATTTTTAAATCAATTCGAGAAAATGCATGACTGGGAAAAACTTATGGTTGTAAGCTCACTTCAACGAATGGTTGTGATGATGGGCGCTAAAGCAATAGATGCGTCGCCAATATTGGCAACAGGACCGGGGGGCAGTTTTAATGAGCAATATTAACAGGCTAATTCCCAGTTATTCTTTTGGATGCCTCGGCGATATAATTTTCATTTGGAGAACCATATTCAAATCTCGATATCTTAAAAATTATTTAGAATTTTGAGAGAATGACTTTAAGAATTGTTTAATGTTTTGGCCTTGATCATCGTTTCGGCCACCTTTTTCGTAGGGTGCGGGGTTTATCCCCGCCCGTTTTCCTGTAGGGTGCGGGGTTTATCTCCGCCCGTTTTTCGTAGAATCCAGAGATGAAAATGACTCACACCTTCGTCATACTTGTTTTTCGGGAGGGCATAAAGCCCTCCCCTACATATGGATATGGCCGAAACGATGATCAAGGCCAATGTTCTTCTTTGCCCGAGCACTTATATTGCTCACCTAAGCAATTTTATTACCACTGAAGAATACAATAGCTATATGTCTCTCCGGGAGAAATCAGATAAACACAATATATAGCGTTTTTCCGCCATTAAAATTTTCTGTCATTTTCAAAATATCAGATAAAAACTCAGCCTTTTTTTGGATTGTCACCAATAGCAGATTAAATATTGCTTCTCTATATTCGGTATTCTGTTTTCATTACCTTTGGTATAATATTTTTCAAATTGATATTTTCAGTGTATACTTGACAAAATAATTTTAAAAAAATAAAAAACTCCCCTTTACGTCAAGATTAAGTATGCGCCTGATAAAAAAAAATACAAATTTTAATATATTTAATATAAAGGAATGGTTATGAATACAGACAACAAACAAGCAAATGACGTGCTGACGGAATTTGAGGCAAAACAGTTTTTAAAGCCTTATGGTGTTTCAGTTGTTGATGAAGTGGCGGCGGAAAATGTCGCTGAAGCGGTCAAGGCGGCTGAAACAATCGGATTTCCCGTGGTTTTAAAAGGCTTGGGAAAAGAGCTGCTGCATAAAACGGAACTACAGCTGGTGCATCTGAATTTAAATGATGCCGCTTCTGTTGAAGCGGCTGCATCGACCATTGAAAAAAATGCCGGCAATAAACTTGAAGGATTTCTGATTCAGCCCCAGATAGCCGGTAAAAGGGAGTTTGTGGCCGGTCTGTTCAGGGATGATCAATATGGACCGGTGGTAATGTTCGGACTGGGGGGGATTTTCACGGAAGTCTTATCTGATGTCAGTTTTCGACTGGCACCATTGACAGAATCAGATGCAAAAGACATGATCGCAGAAATCCGGTCCAGCGCATTATTAGGGGCGTTTCGGGGAGAATCAGCCGTTGATGAAAAACTGCTGGTTCAAACGTTAATGGGTTTGTCCAGAGTCGGTATGGAATGTCCGGATGTCGCTGAAATTGATATTAATCCATTACTAATTACTCCCGAAGGTCGGCCGGTGGCGGTGGATGCACTGGTCATCAAGGGTGAACCGGCTACCGAAAAAACGTTTACGCCGCCCATAAGCCCGGCAGACATTGCGTCATTGTTTTATCCCCGGTCTGTAGCGTTTATCGGGGCTTCCGGCCGTATGGGAAAATGGGGGTATACCCTTTTGACCAATACGATCGGCGGCGGGTTTAACGGTGAGATCTACCTGGTGAACCCAAAAGGCGGCACCATTGCCGGTCGTCCGGTTTATCAGAGTGTTGCCGATATCCCCGGTCCGGTGGATGTTGCCGTGGTCAGTATTCCGGCAAAAGCGGTTCCTGCCCTGATACCCGAGTTTGAGAAAAAGGGAATTGCGAACATGCTGCTCATTGCCTCCGGGTTTGCGGAAACCGGTGAGGACGGGGTGAAGAAGGAAAAGGAACTGATTGATCAGGCACGGGCAGCCGGAATACGAATTATCGGCCCGAATACCATGGGCATCTGTAACCCGCATATAAATTTTTATTGTACCGGGACCCATGTCCGTCCGAAACCCGGATCAACCAGTGTGGTGGCCCAGTCCGGTAATATGGGAAATCAGCTGCTGGCGTTTGCGGAACTCCAGGGAATCGGAATCCGCGGTTTTTGCGGATCGGGCAATGAAGGAATGATCACTATAGAAGATTATCTGGACGGTTTTGAAGTGGACCCGCTAACAGATACCGTGATGCTGTATATTGAAAGCGTTAAAAACGGCCGCCGGTTTTTTGAAAGCGCCCGGCGGGTGGGTAAAAAGAAACCCGTGATTCTTTTAAAAGGTGGCCAGACCAAAGCCGGCAGCAAAGCGGCATCGTCCCATACCGGTGCATTGTCTTCAGACAGCCGGGTGTTTAATGCGGTATGCAAACAGGCCGGGATTGTAAAGGTCGAAAAACCCATGCAGTTGCTGGATCTTTCCGCCGCGTTTTCATCTTTGCCTTTGCCCAAAGGAAAGCGGGTGGCTATTATGACCTTAGGCGGCGGCTGGGGAGTGGTAGCTGCTGATTTATGTGAAGCATATGGCCTGGAGGTTCCGGATCTGTCTGAAGAAATGATTAAACAAATGGATGAAATCCTGCCCCCGTACTGGAGTCGGGCAAATCCCATCGATCTGGTGGGTGAAAATGATATGTCCATTCCCATGACCACCATGGAAGCGTTGATGAAATGGGACGGGTGTGACGCGATCATTAACCTGGGTATCGTGGGTCGCCGTCATTTGGTTTCCCGGATGGCGGATTCCATCAGAAAGGCGGATCCCACATGCCCGGAAGATTTTCTGGATCAGATGAACAAGATGCTGGATGATTTTGAAGACCAGTATATCCATAAAATTGTTTCCATGATGTCCGAATACCAGAAGCCGGTGCTCGGGGTGAGCATGTTAAAGGATGATAAAGACCTGACCGTGACAAACGTGAAGGGTTTCCGGTATAAAGGGGTCTTTTTTCCCACACCGGAACAGGCAGTGATATCCCTTTCAAAAATGTATGAGTATTATAATTTTATCAGTCGGTGATAGATAAATGCGGAAGGCCAAATTTCAAAGGTTGTGGCCAAAGAAATAATCAATGTCTATGAAAAAGAGCAAAGAGGGAAGCAAAACGGTATCAGGAAGCGGAGTTGCGCAAACCATGGCAGAAGATCTCTAACCCTGATTTTTCATAATCATAAAGGAAGAAAGATGGCGGGTTATACATTTTTGAGCAATCTTTTTCAGGTAACCATTCCCGGAAAATTATCAGATCAAACAACGGATTTTGAAAGTTTCTCGGTAGAAGAAGCCCGCAAAACTTTTTTCTGGGATAATAACAGAAACGTATCCTGGATGGAATGCGGTGACCCGGAGGGTTTTCCGGTTTTTTTTGCCCACGGGTGTCCCGGGTCCCGCCTGGAAATTATTTTTTTAGATGCAAAAGCCCGAAAGCATGGTTTCCGGATCATTGTTTTTGACCGCCCGGGATTTGGCAGGTCGGATTATATTGAAGGTTACCCGCTGCTCTCATTTGCCAGAGATCTCGAACGGATGGCCGATGAGTTGCATATTGAAAAATTCGGCCTGATCGGCTGGTCGAGCGGCGGTCCACCGGTTCTTGCGGCGGCATATCACATGCCCGAACGGACCGCATTTGTTTTTTCCGTTTCCGGTTACACGGATTTTGGGAAGTTCGAAGATGCAAAAAGCCTGTTGGACGAATTTGATCTTTACGGGCCGAACTTTTTTGAACACAGCCCTCGGTTATTCGACCGTGTTTTGAAGATTCTTCGCTGGACGGATCTTTATTTGCCGAATTTTTATTTGAAACTGGCCAAAGAGGAAATGAGTCTTCCGGACAGAAAGATATTAAGTGATCATCATATAGCTGATTTGTTTATTCGCGATCAGGAAGAGGCAACGGTTTCAGGCACGGAAGGGGTGCTTCAGGATTTGATCACTCAATGGGAACCCTGGGATTTTGACCTACAGCAGGTAACGGTGCCGGCATATATTTTTCAGGGAAAACAGGACACCTTTGTTCCCTGGCAATTTGCACAGCATCTGGGAGATAATATCCCCGCTGCAAAACTTCATTTATACGAAGATCGGGGGCATCTGTATATACTGGATCAAGATTTTCAGGATGAACTTTTTAGTCTGGCAAAACAGATCATGAAAAATTCATTTTATGTATAGCTTAATCTTATTTCACAGATATTAGGGAACTTCCAAAAATTCAGTTCCCTTAAGCGATTAATGAATTAAATGATTTTAAATTCAAAAAGCTACGTATGATCATCTGGCATCACACGCCGCTTTTTAAGATAACTATCTAATAAATAAGGGAAAAACTACTTCAACGATTCCCGAATCCGCTGCATCGCCTTTTCCACATTCTCATAACTGTTAAACGCAGAAAGTCGGATATACTGATCGCCGCAGGTACCAAAACCCGCTCCTGGCGTACAGACCACCCCGGCGGTATTTAACAGGGTGTCAAAGAAATCCCAGGAATCGCCTTTGGCATCAATCCAGATATACGGTGAATTTTCCCCCCCGACATAGGAGAATCCCAGCGCATCCATTTCCTTGCGGATGAGGTCGGCATTTTTCATGTAATCGCCAATGATTTTTTTGACCTGCTGTTTGCCTGCATCGCTATATATTGCTTCGGCTGCCCGCTGTACCGGATAGGACACTCCGTTGAATTTTGTCGAATGTCTACGGTTCCAGAGTGTGTGAAGGCTTTGCCGACGGCCCTGGCTGTCGTATGCCATGCATTCTTTGGGAACCACTGTAAATGCGCATCGGGTGCCGGTAAATCCGGCGGTTTTGGAAAAGCTCCGGAATTCAACAGCCACTTCTTTGGCACCATCCACTTCATAGATAGAGTGCGGAATTTCTTCATCCCGGATAAACGCTTCATAAGCCGCATCAAATAAAATCAAGGATTTGTTTTCACGGGCATAGTTGACCCATTTGGTCAGTTCATCCTTTGAAATGGTAACACCCGTCGGGTTATTCGGAAAGCACAGGTAAATCAAATCCACCGGTTTTGCAGGAAGATCAGGAATAAAACTATTTGTCTGAGTGCATTCCAGATAGGTAATATTCCTGTAACGTCCGTTATCAAATTTACCGGTACGGCCGGCCATAACATTGGTGTCCACATACACCGGATACACCGGATCCGGAATGGCAAAAGAGATGTCGGTTGACAGAATTTCCTGAAAATTTCCCGTATCGCACTTGGCACCATCGCTGATGAAAATTTCATCTGCGGCAATGTCTGCGCCTCTGGCATGAAAATCGTTTTCCGCG
The DNA here is from genome assembly GCA_027858815.1 of Desulfobacteraceae bacterium. Lineage (GTDB taxonomy): Bacteria > Desulfobacterota > Desulfobacteria > Desulfobacterales > Desulfosalsimonadaceae > SURF-3. The sequence continues at coordinate 11,423 of JAQIBZ010000551.1, read as the reverse complement.
ATTTTTTCTCTTAAAAAAGGATATCCCTGTTCCGGGCCGTATCCGCGAAAGGTGGCGTCCGTTGCCATTTCATCTACAGATGAATGAAAAGCTTTAACGCACACTTCAGGAAGCGCCCGGGTGGCGTCGCCAATGCCGAGTTTGATGATTTCCTTGTCCGGGTTTTGGTTTTGAAATTCATTGACGCGTTTAGCAATGGTGGAAAAAAGATACGAAGCTTGGAGTTTTAAATAATTTTCATTGATCCTGATCATAACCTGCCTCTAAATTATATAAGTAATTTAATCAAAAATCTGCCGCATGGAATATATGCGGTTATAATAAAATGATCAGCGTGTGTCAATCCATGCTGTCAATTCTCTATTTATATAGCACCGGATTGGATTTTTCTATTACTGTTAATCATCGCTTGACACACTGCTTAAATATTACATAAACTAATGGAATTCTATAAAAATTAATTGATTTTTAAATTATATAAATATCGAGGAGAAAAAAATGGTAGTAGAAACCACCCGGGACGATATCAAAATCGTGACGTTGAAAAACGGGAAAACCAATCCGTTTAACAAGGAAATGCTTTTGCAGCTTAAGAAAATCATTGATGAAGTCAATGCCAGTCCGACGGCTAAGGGAATTATTTTAACCGGTGATGGCCGGTTTTTTTCCAGCGGTTTTGATCTTCCGATTTTTATCAATTTCAAGGAGCTGAAAGAAGCCATCGATTTTTTTGAAATGGAAGAAGAGGTGCTGCTTGCACTTTTCACCTGTGAAAAACCGGTGGTGTCCGCCATTAACGGCCATTGTGCTGCTGCCGGCCTGATTTATTCCATGGCCGCAGATTACCGGATCGCCAAAAATCATCCGAAAATCAAAATCGGGATGTCGGAAATCAAAATCGGCCTGGGATTGAGCATTGCCCAGCACGAAGTCATGAGTTTCGGAATTGACAGTGATTTAAAGTTTCGGGATGTCATGTATTTTGGTGAAATGGTGGGGGTTGAACGAGCAAAAGAAATGCAGCTGATTGATGAAGTGGTTGAAGAAGATCAGTTGATTGATCGTGCCAAACAGATTATCACGACTTGGATTGATACCCCCAACCGTCCGTTTATCCAAATGAAAAGACTGTTGAGAATGGATACGGCAAAGCGCATCCAAAAGAAACTTAAAGAAGAAAACTGGCAAGACGGGATGAACACTTTTTTCAAAGAAGACGTTCGCCAGACCCTTGAGTTTGTCCAGGCCAGTATGGCATAAAATCAGTCAGGCGGTATCTTGTCATGAAAAAGCAAAGCATGAAGGATATGTTGCCGCTGATTGAAAAGCCGAGTCGATACCTGGGCAATGAGAAGAATTCAGTAAAAAAAGATATAGAAAAAATCAGTCTTCACATAGCGCTTGCGTTTCCCGATTTATATGAAATCGGGATGTCGCATTTTGGACTGCAGATTCTGTATCACATTCTCAATGAACAGTCGCATATCGCAGCAGAGCGTGTTTATGCTCCCGGTTCGGATTTAGCGGCACATATGACGTCTTCCGGAATTCCCTTAAGTTCTCTGGAATCCGGCACACCCTTATCCAAATTTGACATCATCGGGTTTAGTCTCCTGTACGAGATGAACTATACCAATGTCCTGATGATGCTCGACCTTGCCGGTATTCCGTTTTATGCGTCCGACCGGGGAGACTCCCATCCGCTGATTATTGCCGGTGGCCCCTGCACGGTAAACCCGGAACCGGTGGCTGATTTTTTTGACGCCATGGTGATCGGGGACGGGGAAACGGTGATTGTGGAAATGACCCGTGCCTGGATGACGTGGAAAGAAGGCGGTGGCGATAAGAAAAGTCTGTTACGGGACTGGTCGAAAATCGAGGGCGTGTATGTGCCGTCGTTTTTTCAGCCGGTCTATGATGGTGCTGATTTTAAAGAAATCCAGCCAAAATTCGACGATTATACGCGGGTACGCCGGGCTATTGTGGCGGATCTCAATCAGGTATCATTTCCGGATGTCCCGGTGGTCCCGTTCGGCCGTCCGGTTCATGACCGGCTCCGCCTTGAAGTTGCCCGCGGCTGCACCCGCGGGTGCCGGTTTTGTCAGGCAGGTATGATCTATCGTCCGGTGAGGGAACGGACGGTCGAAAACCTGATGGCGCTGACTGAAAAATCGATTGCGGCTACCGGGTATGAGGATATTTCCCTGCTTTCATTGAGTACCGGCGATTATGGGTGTCTGTCTCCGTTGATGCAGGATTTGTTTCATTCTTATGCATCGGAAAACATCGCTATTTCTTTTCCTTCCTTTCGTGCGGGCACGCTGACTCCGGAAATCATGAATATAGTGAAACAGATCCGCAAAACCGGGTTTACCATTGCACCGGAAGCCGGGAGTGAACGACTAAGGGCGGTGATTAATAAAAACATCTCAGAGCAGGAAATCTTTGATACCGTATCCAGCGCATTTGAACTGGGATGGAAACTGATCAAATTCTATTTTATGATCGGATTACCTACGGAAACCAAAGAAGACCGGTCTGCCATCGTGGCTCTGGTCAAACGTATCCGCCAGAAATTAAAATCCGAGGGCCGGAAGCCGAATATCAATGTCAGTATTGGTACGTTTATTCCCAAACCGCATGTTCCCTTTCAATGGTCGCCGCAGTTGACTTTAGAAGAATCCAAAGACATTATTTTTGATCTGAAACGGCAGCTGAAAATGCCGGGGATTGAATTTAAATGGCAAAAACCGGAACTGAGCTTTTTGGAAGGTCTCTGGGCCCGGGGCGACAGACGTTTGAGTCGCCTTCTGGAAATTGCTTACCGCAAAGGGTGCTGCTTTGACGGCTGGTCGGAGCGGTTTGATTATTCGTTGTGGATGTCAGCCATTCAAGAGGCTGCAGTTGATATTAATTATTATACCACCCGTGCCCGGTCAGTGGATGAACCGCTGCCATGGGATCACATTGAGACGGGTATTTCAAAAGCGTTTTTTATTTCTGAATATGAAAATGCACTGACAGGTACATCTTTGCCCGACTGCCGGTTTGGTGATTGTCAGAAGTGCGGGGTCTGTGATTTTGATAAAATAATGCCGGTTTATTATCCCCCCCCTGTCAATACACCGGCCAATACACCAAGCATAACACCGGAAAAGGCATTTGGCAAAGGAGTGAAGCACCCGATACCCGTTGAACCAGGTGAAGATGCACGGATTGAAATTTTTTATTCCAAAACCGGTGCAGCTAAGTTTTTTGGTCACCTTGAAATGGTCAACCTTTTTACACGGGCCATCCGGCGTGCCGGAATTAAAATAAAGTTCACGCAAGGGTTCCATCCCAAGCCGAAAATGTCGTTTCATAACCCGTTGCCCGTGGGTATGGAAAGTGAAGAAGAGTCCTTTTATATTGCGCTCAGACAATCTGTGGACTGTGATGAAATAATTTCATCTGTGAACCGTCAGTTGCCGGAAGGGCTTTTCGTGACCGATTGCCGTAATATCGCATCCAATAAGCGGCCGGAACCTTTCGAAACAGCTGATTACCGGATGACTATTTTTGATGAAGTGTTTGCGGATCAAAAAATAACAGCGTTTAATGATGCTTCTGAGTGGCTGGTGGTTCGCACAACCAAAAAGGGCCGTAAAAAGCAGATTGACTTAAAAGAAATCGTGCTGAACCTGGCGTTATTGCGTCCGGAAACACTGCAAATGCAGCTGAAAATAGTCGAAGGTTCATCGGTCAAGCCTGCGGACGTGATTCAATCAATTTTTCAGCTTTCGGACACAACGATCCGTTGTTCTGAATTTATTAAGGGAAAACAAAGATTTACGCCGGTGTCTTGACAGAGTTTGATTCCGGTGATTAATATGTGGGTTAGTTAATTAGAAAAATCAATATAGAGGTTATTTGTTTTATGTATAGAGAACTTGTCATCAATGCGATAGGCCCGGAAATTCGGGTGGCGCTGTTGGAAGACGGCACCATTGTTGAGTTGTATGTGGAGCGCAGTGATGAATCAAATATATCGGGAAATATTTACAAAGGCCGCGTTCAGCGGGTGCTTCCCGGAATGCAGGCGGCGTTTGTGAATATCGGGTTGAACCAGGCGGCCTTTATTTATGTGGATGATGTTATTGACGGAAGAGAAAAAGGCTACCTGGAGCATGTTTATTTGTCCAACAAGGAAGAAGAAGATGAGGCGAGTTTGCAGCCGGAAGAACCTGTCAGTGATAAAGAGGTTTCAAAACCTAAAAGCAAATTATCGATAGAAGCACTTCTTTCTGAAGGCCAGGAAGTATTGGTGCAGGTTGCCCGGTCACCGATCGGGAGCAAAGGCGCCCGTTTGACATCGTACATATCGATTCCCGGGCGTTTTTTGGTTCTGATGCCCACGGTTGATCATATTGGAATATCCCGAAGAATTGCCGATGAAGAAGAAAGGCTGCGTTTAAAAGATCTGGTCCTTTCTTTAAGAACCCAGCCATTCGGCTATATTGTTCGTACGGCCGGTGAAGGGCTGACCGAAGAAAAAATTCTCAAGGAAATGGAATTTCTGGTCAACCTGTGGTCGGATATTCAGGAAACCTTTAAAACCGCATCTTCGCCGGCTTTGTTGCATCAGGAGTTGACGGTGACGTTGCGGTGTGTCCGGGATTTGCTGACCCATGATGCGGATAAGGTGACCATTGATTCTGTCGCAGTACATAAATCCGTGCTGTCGTTTATCCAAAAATTCATGCCGAGACTCATCGGGTCCGTGTCCCAGTATGAAGGCCCGGAGCCCATTTTCGATGTCTACAATTTAGAGGGCGAAATTGGCCGGGCGTTGAAAAAGAAGGTGTGGTTGAAATGCGGTGGTTATATCATTATTGAAATAACTGAAGCGCTGATTGCCATTGATGTAAATACCGGGCGCTATGTCGGTAAGCACAATTTTGAAGAAACGATATTAAAAACAAATCTTGAATCCGTTAAGGAGATTGCCTATCAGATAAGACTCAGGAACCTGGGGGGGATTATTATTATCGATTTTATCGATATGGAAAGAAAATCCAACCAGGAAAAAGTCTATAATTCAATGGTAGAGGCTTTAAAAAAGGACAAGTCCAAAACAAATGTGCTGCCCATATCGGACATTGGACTGGTTCAGATGACCCGCAAGCGGGTGGTTAAATCTTTGAACCGTATGCTGTGTGAATCCTGTTTCTATTGTGACGGTGAGGGAATGCTGTTGTCAAAACAGACCATCTGCAACAATATTTATAGAGAAATCCTGCGCCTTTCACAGGATGTTCAGGGAGAAAAAATCAGCCTCCGGGTGCATCCGGAAATTGCTGATCTATTGCTGGGCGAAGCCAATGATATTATTATTTCTCTGGAAAAACATCTTCAGCGGCAGGTGGTTATTTATCCGGTTGTTGAATTCCATATTGAGGAGTTTAATATTATCGAGGTTTATCTGGAATAATATAGATGGCGTCGTAAAAAGTCCCATCTACGGCGTTGTAGCGGTTTTTCAGCTTCTCAATATACTACATGTATTATCTTAAATCTGAAAAACCGCTACGCCTTGTATATGGAATTTTTACTTAGCCATCCGGGTGACTTTTTGCGAGTTTGTCAAAAGATTCCTGCAAAATATAAATTTTATAGGGCTTTCTTTTGAGGTTGACAAAGCCGTACACTGTGTGATTATATTTTTTGGTTATTTTATAATCAAATTTTTTGAATGTTATGAAGTCATATTGACTGAACAAAGAAGTTGATTGAATGTTTTGTTAAACCTATCAATGCAGTCAACGGAAATCACGTTGTTTGATTCGGGCTGTAGAGAATAAAGACTAATAATAAAGAAAATAAGGACGTAAGAGTATGAAACGAACATATCAGCCAAGCAGAGTAAAACGGGCCAGAACACATGGTTTTTTAAAAAGAATGTCTACAAAGGCAGGTAGACGAATTATGAACAGACGCAGAGCTAAAGGAAGAAAAAGTTTAGTGGTTTAGTGCGCGGTATCTTTAAATGAGATTAGGATAAACTGTATTTAATTGGTAATAATCAGCAGATCTGATCGATATTTTTCCAGCAACACGTCAATCACAGTGAAGCCGGCGAACCATTTGCTATCTGGACTTTCCGGATCAAGTCATCTTTAATAAATGACAAATCCCTGAGTGAGAAAACTTTTGATCCATAATAAATCCATATTAGATGGATAGGCGTTGAATTCATTTGTTTTAAAAAAAGCGCATAAGATCCTGGACCGGGCGAAGTTTGTTAAACTGTCGAGATTCGGTAGAAAATTTCAGGATCCTTATTTTATTGTTCTTTTTATGCCGGGAGAGTCTGAATGCTCGCGTTTAGGAATAACCGCATCTAAGAGGGTCGGGAACGCAGTTATCCGGAATCGGGTCAAACGATTGGTTCGTGAGTGGTTTCGTGTAAACAAATCAACCATTTGCGGGTGCTGGGATGTAATCGTTATCGCGAAGAAAACAGCATCGGGATTGACTTCACATCAGGTATTCATGTCTTTGGGGAAATTATTTGATAAATTAGGGGGATTGCAAGATTAAGTACTTGTTGATATTCATGATAAAGGCTTATCAGCTTATTCTGTCTCCTGTTATCGGGCCGGCCTGTCGATTTTATCCGTCATGCTCAGAGTATGCTATTGAAGCAGTGTCTAAATATGGCACATTAAAAGGTGGATATTTGGCAACACGGCGGATATTGAGATGTCATCCCTTTAATCCGGGCGGTATTGATCCGGTGCCATAACAATTTCTGTATCTTGATGATCCAGCATCCCCTTTCCTGATCCCGAAAACGTGGTAGCCTGGATGTGAAATGGTGTGTTTTTGTTGTAAGGCCTGTTGATACAATGAAGGTTTTTGAGATAAGATTAATATAAGCATCAAACCCTGATAATTTTTCAACATAATATCATGCACCTTCCATATGCAGTCCTGCTGAACTATTCATATTAAACGGTATATATTTTATTTATGAACGTAAACCCCTTGCCGAAGTTTTTATATATTAGGGGCACAAAAAGATTCAAATTCAAGGCTGTAAGCAATGGGTTTTTAAGAACTCGCCTGTAATTATTTGAAATTAAAACAAGTTGTGTCGTGGTTGTGATTCATCACTATGAAAGGCTTTTTAAAAGTCATCATTGTTTTTTGGGCAGTAATTGATAGGCTTGGCTGAATTGAATTTAATTCAATTAATTATATAATATTCAGGAGTTGAATATGGAACAAGGCCGTTTGTTTTTGGCAATAGTACTTTCTTTTCTGGTGTTTGTGGTTTGGGAGTTTGTTTTTGTTGGAAAACAGGAAGTGAAGCCACCTGTTTCACCGGAAGAAATTGTCGAATCAACAGTAAGTACGGAATTGGAAGAAAATGCTATTTTGCCGGTCGAAATATCGGCTGACGGAAATCCGGACATAGAAAGGGCTGCAACGCCCGGTGATTTTTTTAATTCAATTATTATCCATACCCCGCTGTATTCTGCTGAAATTTCCGGAAAAGGCGCAGGGATTGTTAGTTTTGTTCTCAATGATTATAAGGAAACGCTGAACAAAGATTCGGCGAATAAAGAACTGATATCTTCTAACATTCAATCCGGAAGCGGTTTATTAGGCTTTACAAATAAGGCTTTGCCAAAAATTTCAGAGGCTGTTTTTACAACGGATTTTTCCGGTGAATATCTGGATGTGCGGGATGCATTACGATCGCTTTCTTTTTTCTGGCAGTCGGCCGAAGGTGTTTTGATTGAAAAACGCTTTTCCTTTGATCCGGAAACTTACAAGATTAAACTCGATGTTATACTGACCAATACCTCCATGCAGCCATTTGAAGAAAATTTAGCTGTTTCGGTGGTTAATTCCGGTTCGGAAGGTGCGCGGCGCTTTTCCTTTGAAGGCCCTTTTGCCCTTGTTGATAACAAGTTGGATGAAGTGGCAGTAAAGGATCTGGAAGAAAAAAATATGCTTGCCGGTAATATCGAATGGGCAGGGCTGACTGAGCAGTATTTTATGTGTGTGATCATTCCGGAAGAATCATCGGGATCGACCGTTCGTTTGAATCACGATATGGACGAGAATCTTATTGAAGTTAAGTATATTCAGCCGGGAAAACAACTTGCCTCAGGTGCAAAGCAGCAGTTAGAATATGCGCTCTATATGGGTCCCAAGAAAATATCTGTTCTGGAAAGCAGTGGCTCCAATCTGGATAAGGCGATTAATTTCGGTTTTTTTGATGTCATCGCAAAGCCTTGCCTGTGGTTGATGAACGCTATTTATCGAGTGATTCCGAACTTCGGCATTGCAATTATTTTGCTGACCATCATGTTCAAAATTATTTTCTGGCCGCTTGGAACTAAAAGCTATAAGTCCATGGCTGAAATGAAGCGGCTTCAGCCGCTGATGGCCGACATTCGGCTGAAGTATAAAGACGATAAAAAGAAGATGAATGAGGAAATCATGGGACTGTACAAGACCTACAAAGTCAATCCCATGAGCGGATGTCTGCCGATGGTTGTGCAAATACCTGTATTCTTTGCATTTTATCGCATGCTGTATGGTTCCATTGAATTAAGACATGCTCCTTTTTTGTGGTGGATTAATGATCTTTCAGCTCCGGATCGTCTCTTTTCATTCGGGTTTACGGTTCCGATGATGACACCGCCCTACGGGATACCGGTTTTAACGATTATCATGGGTGCAACGATGTTTTTACAGCAGAAGTTATCTCCCCCGCCGGGAGATCCTGCTCAGGCGAAGTTAATGATGATGATGCCGCTGGTTTTTACGTTCATCTTTATTAATTTTCCTGCCGGTCTCGTTCTTTACTGGCTTGTTAACAACGTTCTGTCCATTTCACAACAGTATTATATTACAAAGAAAACTCTATAGTACGGAGGATTTATATGAAGTCTTTTTTAGACTTTGAGGAAAAAAATGTTGAGAAAGCCGTTCAAAAAGCTTGTGATGATCTCAATGTTAAACGTGATAAATTAAAATATGATATCATTTCTCATGGATCCAGTGGTATTTTCGGGCTGGTGGGAACCAAAAAAGCCTTGATTCGCGTGTTTGTTCCGGATTTACCAAATGGGAAACCAGGCCCGGATGCTGCCGGCATTGCCGGTCATGTAGAAAAGAGCTTGAACTCTGAACTCTCTCAATCTGATACCGTTAATGCGTTAGTTGACGAAGCGTTTGGTGAGATAAAGCAATCTATTGACGCCGCGCCGCTCAAACCAAAGAAAATCAAGAAGTCTAAAAAAAGTGAACAACCTAAACAACCTGAACAAAATAAAAAATCAGTACCGCAAAAAAAAGAAATACCAGTAAAGGCCGAAAAACCAGTAAAGCCGGAAAAGTCAGAAAAGGTCGAAAAGACTGAAGAGAGCCATCAAGAAAAAGAGCCTTCAGAGATTTCTAATGCCGAACCTCAAGATAGTAATAATGAAGCTGCTATCGCTGTTGCACAGGACCTGGGCCGGGAAATTTTTAAAACCATGTCTATTGATGCAGAGATGACAGTAAAGATCAGTACGGATCAGTGCTGGATCAATGTCAAGGTCGAAGAACCGGGGATACTGATCGGAAAGCGAGGTCAGACACTTGAGGCAATACAGTATCTGGTAGACAAAGTCGTCAATAAACAATGCGGGAAAGGCAATCGGATCATTTTTGATGTCGAAGGGTATGTCGAATCGCGCAAATCAGAGTTAAAAGATCTTGCCGCACGACTGGCCAGTAAAGCGATTAAAACCGGAAAACCTTCGACGATGACACGGATGAACGCACATGATCGACGAATTGTTCATGTAACATTAAAGCGAAATCGATCGGTGCGTACCCAGAGTGTTGGGGACGGTTATTATAGAAAGCTGATTATTTTTCCAAAAAAAAAGATGCAGAAAAAGACAGATAAAGACAAATCAAAGAAATGAACACTATTTAATTCAATTTTTTGGCTTTGTCGTGTCAGGAACAGCGCATACACGTTATGGAAGTTTCAACAATTGCAGCAATCGCAACACCACCCGGTCACGGCGGAATTGGTATTATTAAAATATCAGGGCCGGATTCTATTCCTATCGGCTTGTCGATTTTCAGGCCGATAGGGTCGTCGGGTGCCGGCCGAAGTTCATTAAACGGCCCAACGTCTTTCTCTCCTCAATCGCGGTATCTTTATTACGGTAATATTATCGACGATACTTCAGCACGCATCATGGATGAAGCCCTCTTTGTGGTTATGCGAACCCCCTGCTCTTACACCGGTGATGATGTTGTTGAAATTCAAACCCATGCCGGCCCTGTCGTTTTGAAATCCATTATCCGGTCGTTGCTTAAAAAGGGTGTTCGGCTTGCAGAACCCGGAGAATTCACCCGGCGAGCTTTCCTAAACGGCCGTATCGACCTGACACAGGCTGAGGCCGTCATTGATATAATTAATGCGCGTTCTGAAAAAGCCATTGATATGGCAATGGCTCAGATTTCCGGCGATCTAAACCTTGCCATCGCCTCTCTTTGTTCTTCGTTGCTGGATGTTTTAACTTATGTCGAGGCTGTTATTGATTTTCCTGATGAAGTTGGTGGTGATATTGATGTAGATTTTTTAAAATTGCGATTAGAGGATGAATTAATCGGGAAAATAAAGAAACTTATTGCGCGCAGCAATGAACAAAACTTTTTTAGAGATGGTTTGAAAATTGTGATTGTGGGTGCTCCCAATGTGGGAAAGTCCAGCCTGATGAATCGACTGGTTAACAAAGAACGTTCAATTGTTACGGACATTCCCGGAACCACGCGTGATTTTATTGAGGACTCTTTTATTATAAATGGTGTCCCCATTGTTTTGACGGATACGGCTGGTATTCATGATAACCCCGATACAGTGGAACAGATTGGCATTGATAAGGCATGGGATTATATTTTTGAAGCAGATGTCCTTTTATATGTGGTCGATGCTGGTAAACCGGTAACTCCAAACATTATTGATCTTTATAGAAAGCTTCAACCCAAAAAAATAATTATTGTGATCAATAAAATTGATTTGCCGGATGATCAGATTGTGTATGACTTGCCTCAAGCATGGCTGGACGATACCATTCAAACCATACAAATATCCGCCTTGTACGATCAGGGAATTGACGAGCTCAAGGCTGTTATTGCTGAAACGGTCCTTGGCACTGATGTGAGTCTCGATGATAAGGTTGTTCCGAATTTGCGGCATAAGCTATCTTTGGAAAAAGCCCTGATGTTCTTAGAAACGGCGAAAGGCGGATTTAATCAGTTGATACCATTTGAACTGATTTCGATTGATTTAAAGTCAGCACTTGATTCGTTGTCGGAAATTACCGGAGAAAATATTAAGCCGGATATTCTTGATAATATTTTCA
>JAQIBZ010000549.1 GCA_027858815.1 Desulfobacteraceae bacterium | reverse complement strand
GTACCCGTTCACGGGGTCGTAATTATCAGTTTTTCGTAAATCACTGATCTGTAACCGTTTACAGGGTGCCGCAGATGCGAGGCGCCGGGCACGAAGACGTACTCGTCGTACTTCAAGTGCCCGGGAACAAAGCAGATGCGGTGCCCTGTGAACGCTTACGATATTTAACTGATCCGGTGATATATAGTGCCTGACCGAAAATATCTAAATCATGGTTGTCATTACGCGGAGTGAGGAACGAACGACAAAGTAATCCCCTCTGTCGATAAGGAGATTGCTTCGGTCGTACCTCCCTCGCAATGACAGAAAAAGTGTAATTTTGAGACTTTCCGTTCAACCACTATATAATAAAAACGATTTGTGAAAAATCAAGGGTTGGGAGATAAGATCTATAAATTCAAATTGTCTTTTGGCAAACGGGCAATAAAGTCCGTGACCAGACTGCCGATGTAAAGATATTGACTGGTTTCCGTCACACCGGTATTGACCGGGCAGGCAGCATTTGGATCCTGAAGATCGGCAACCACTTTACCGTTTTTATTGACGGCAATGATGTGGCCGTAATGAGCGGCTTTGGGTTTGATTGCTTCAGGAAGCCGCTGAATCATTTTACGTAAAAAAGGGTTGCCTGCAAGGCTGTCAAGCAGCGGATTTCGTGGGGCAACCAGTGCCACCCAGAAGCGGCCGTTAAATCCGACAGAAATGTTGTCCGGAAAAGCGGGCAGGGATTCGATCAGCGGTTCCCATGTTCCTTTTTCAGGTCCGGAGAGCCAGTAACGCAGCACCCGGTAGTTTCCGGTTTCATTAACCAGCACAAAAGACTGGTCCGGGCTTATTGCCACCCCGTTGGCAAAGCTCAGGCCGCTGATCAGGGTGTCTGCCTTGCCTGTTTTCGGATCAAAAACAATCAATTTACCATGGCCGCCATGCTCCATCAGATCCAGCATGCTGCCAGCTAAGGTGCCATAGGTTTTGGCCTTGAATTTGACGGATGCGTCTGAAAAATAAATTTTCCCGTCAGCAGCCACATCAACATCATCCGTAAATCCCAGCGGGATACCGTCAACAGTAGTTACCAGAGTTGTAATTTTTCCGTCCGGTGCAATCGATAACAGCCCGATATAGCCGTCCGCCACAATCAAATTTCCATTACCGTCAAAGTCGATGCCAAGCGGTCGGCCACCGGTATTCACCCATTTTTTGGGTTGGGAGGTACTGTTTTCCATTCGAACAATAAAGCCTTCATGGGTGGCGGCATAGATCCGGCCGTCAGCATCTAAGGCAATGTCTTCCGGCCCATGGGCCCCTTCAATGGGCAGTTTTTCAATTTTGGCAAGTCGTGTGTTGACTTCAAAAGGACCGGTATATCCGGGGTTTTCTGGTGCTTCCCAGGAAATTGGATCAATGGGCACGGGCCAGGTAAGTAAATAAATTACAAGAAAAAAGAGGATAATGAGCAGGGCACTGGTAAGTTTTTTCATGAAGCACCTTCCTTGCCGATTGTTTAAAAAATTTTATTTTATTACCTTGGAAGTCTATATGTCGGATGGCAAAGAAAAAAGCTCCAAATTCAAGGCGCACAAATTCTGAGGAATGAGGCGTAGCTTGCTACTCCGCAATGACGAGGAATGCAGTGCAACACAGAATTTGGAGCTTTTTGCGAAGCCATCTTTACCATTTGGCATAATGATCCTCCGCCCACCCCGGACAGTCCTTAATTGTTATGATTTCACCATCTTCAGTTTTTAACGTGCCGTTAAAGTTTCCCATCAATTGCGTGAATTTGGTGGCAACAACGCCGGCATTGATGTTTTCCTCCCGGTGTTTTTCCCCGTCAAATACCAGGTTGACTTTACCGTCCATGGATTTAATCGTCCACTGGTCATAAAAGTTATCCGGATTGAACGCAAAATGATTCATATCCACCTTGGTCATTTTACCGTCAATCCAAAACGCGTTTTCCGTAAAACTGGTTTCATTGACCCCGCAGGAAAGGTTCAACCCCAGGGATCGTCCGTCGGCAAGGGTTGATGCGGTGGCGGCCCAGTTCCAGAAAGTTTCCCGCCGCATATAGCCGGCGGTCCAGTCCATCAGTCCCATGTGGGTTGGCGATGATATTTCAATCTGCCGGCCTTTATTGATTATTTTGCCTGTTACGTTGATTGGAGAGGTTTTTTCGGTGTACACCCAGCCTTTGTAGCCGGCTTTGGTACAGATACGCAAAGGAGCGGTTTGGGATCGGTCATATTCCAGATCAATTTCGATATCTTTGGCTTTTGCAGTTATTTTATTGTTTGTCATGGAGATGGAAAGATTACCGAATTTGAATCCGCAGGCGATATCTGAAGGCGTTGGAGAAATAAAAATTTTACTGCTGAAAGGCACGATGGTCTTATTGGCTTCAGAAACAGAGCCGCTTTTGCGGTCGTAGATATATATAAAGCCGGAGGACAGGTATTTTAAGTCAATCACTGCCATTCCGATAATTACATCCGGCCCTGTCAGCCCGAAAAAGGCAAACTGATTGAATAATAAATTTTTAAATATTTTCGGCGTCGTAAATCCCATGGGGGATGACATCCGGAAATCTTTGTAATTAATTTCATCAATCGGAGATTTGAATATACCAAACTTTACGTTGCCCTGATCATCAATTAAACGATTCATAAAGCCCCCTTCATGGATGATTTTTTTATCCGGCTTTGCTCTCTTTTGTTTCCTCTGTCGTTTGATACGACCAGTTATCCCAGGAACTTTCTATGATTTTCATAACCAGCGGTTGTACAATTTCTTCCGCCAGTTTTCCATAGAGCAGGTCCAGATGATTGGCACCTTCTATGACAAAATCAATCACCTGGCTTTTTCTGGAGGAGATTTCAATTTTTGCGGCATCTGCCGGTTTCTCAATATAATATATTTTTTTGGACCGGTGGGGATAATGCTTGCTGAATTGAAGGTTTTCCGGCGGTGCCAAGGGGTCTTTCGTGCCCCAGAAATGAAAGACCGGAATGTCTTTAGGCATTAAATGCACATGGCTTGAGTAGTTGAATCGGCTCTGATCCATCCGTTTGAACCCTTCACCGTTATAAATTGCTTTTAAAAACTGAAAGCCAAGGCCCAAAGGAACGGATTCCAGGACTCTATTGATATACCGCTTGGTAAACACTTTATTGGAACAATGGTTTTCCGGGCATAAAATAAAATTCAGATCTCCGATATTGCTGTTTAATAATGATTGCGTGACATCACTCAATACAGGGATCTTCATCATAAACTGCAGGACATCCTTAACCGGTACCTGCCGGAGGTTAAAAATTCTGGCCAGGTGGTTGAGCCAGAGCATGGCCGGGTAAATCGCATGTGATTTTCTATTGAAGGCTTTGGGCGACCCCATTGAAATGAACGCCTTAACCTGTTTTAAATTTTCAATGGCTCCCGTGGCAGACGGCAGTATCTGGTTTAAGGCAGCTTTTTGCTGACTGGTCAGGCCTTTAAGGCCGTTTAAGTGTTGTCTGACATTCCAGCTCAACACCATATTTTCAGATACAATGCCCCCCATGCTGTGTCCGACCAGAACAGACGGTTTGCTTTTGCTTCTGGTGTAAATAAAATTCAGGACTGTCGGCAGGTCATGGTCAATCAGCGTATCTACGGTGTACAGGGGATCGAATTCCCCCTCGTTGATTCCCATTCCTCTGGGATCAAAGAGATATACCCAGTGTCCCTTGTCTGCAAAATCCTTGGCCATGGACTGCTGGTTGCTCAGGTCATAGCAGTTGCTGTTATTGGTAAAGCCCGGAACAAGAAGTAACGACGGTTGGTTGTCACCGGAGGTTACATCCTCAATGCTGACCAGGCGACGGAATTTGATTTTTTTCCCTTCATCCGTGTAATCCTGATAATAAACGACTTCATAATCTCCCCGGCCATTTTGTGTATTTTCTTCAATTTCACTGTCAAAATATGAGGGGAGACGATTTTGTTTTAAGGTTTCTATCAGTATCCTTCGCCGGGTGGCCTCTTCTATAATGTCGGTAAAGAAATACGCCGGGATTTTTAACCGGTTGATGGTGAGATATTTGAGCTGTTTTCGGGTCAGGATAATTACATTTTCTGTTAATTTAATGTTTCCGGCTTCAATGTCGCCGATGAGGATATATTTGATATGATTTCTCGGAATCCGGGTTCCGGTTACGCGCAGGACGATGTGATAAAGTGTCAGGGCCAGTTTGCCGGAGGCAACAGAGCACATCTCCTCCTGGGTTTTGAGAAGTTCTTTGGAAACCGGCAGCCCTAAACGTAATTGCCCCTCGTAAAATCGGCTGTATGAATTGTAGGTGGCATTGAACCAGTGGGTGGTGACGTCGTTTGTGATAAATCGGATTGAATTTTTACCGGCTGTTTTAAAGTGTTCAACTGCATTTGAGGCAAAGTGCCACTTAAATCGCGGAACACGCGGCAACTTGCCGGCTGGCTGTTTGTCTTTAGTTAAGGGCGTCGCCTCAGTCATTTATGATTCTTTCTATGATTAGCGCAATTTTGCGGATGTATATTAATAAATATTTAAAATTTATTAATATATTTTTATAT
>JAQIBZ010000444.1 GCA_027858815.1 Desulfobacteraceae bacterium | reverse complement strand
ATTATTGGTGACCCCAGCGGGGTTCGAACCCGCGTTACCGGCGTGAGAGGCCAGCGTCCTAGACCACTAGACGATGGGGCCAATATATATTTTAACTATTTGTTATTTAAGACATATTTGAATCAATAAGGTCAGTGATTCAAATAATGATACATACATATTTTGAAGGTGATATTTTGTCAAACACTATTTTTTCATTTCTGAGCCGGTTTTTTCCCCCTTCGGAATCCGAAGATCAGGTAGATGAGCCAGCCGATAAAGGGCGTCAACGTAAATATCCACCAGGCCGCTTTCTCGCCCGGGGATTTGAATTGTTTCATCGATATATCGACCAGCATCCAGATGGTCAGCAAAAAAAACGGGATGGTCATGGCGATGAAGGTGACGATTGTCTTGAGTTCCATTATAGTCCTTATTTACCTGTTGAAATCAGTGGGGCTTCCCTTCAGTCTTCTACCTTTCACCTTTCACCTATTTCTTATCAGGTTTTCAGTTCATCAATAATTTTTAAAACGATTTCCACATAATAAGAGCTGTGGTTGTAGTGATGAACCACTTTACCGGCTTTGTCCCGGGAGATGCCGGGTTTCCATCCGTAGTGTTTCAGGTAATTGGCAATGCTGGCAATGGCGTCTGCATGATGGAAAAGGTTGACGATGCCGTCTTTGTTTCCGTCTTCTGCCAGAATAACGATATTGCTGGGCATAAACTGGCAAAGGCCCATGGCGCCGGCATAGGAGCCGTTGATGTTATACGGGTCCATGCCTTCTTTTTCCACATAGGTGATAAAGGCGATGAGTTCTTTATATGCCCATTTTGATTTTCGGATGGCTTTTTTTTCATATTCCTCTCTGGTCACCCGGTTTTCTGTGGGGATTTTGTTCCAGAACCGATCCCGGATGGTTTTGTCTTCCAAGACAGCCATAGTCGACAGAATGCTGATAACCGGTCGGTTGCCCACATAAGCGCCGAAGCGGGTTTCCACCAGCATGATCGCCGTGATGACTTCCTTGTCCACACCGTAATCCATTTCCGCCTTCAGCAGATCGGCATGGTGCGCCCGCATATAGTCATTTGCTTTTTTAATGGATTTGCTTGAAAGAAACTGATCGTAGTTGAGTTTACCCTCCTGGTGCCGGAAATAGGAAGAAACCCCTTTGATATCAAAGAATACGCCCGGGTTGTTGTA
This sequence comes from Desulfobacteraceae bacterium, assembly GCA_027858815.1. Lineage (GTDB taxonomy): Bacteria > Desulfobacterota > Desulfobacteria > Desulfobacterales > Desulfosalsimonadaceae > SURF-3. The sequence goes on along the minus strand of JAQIBZ010000444.1, from coordinate 5,394 downwards.
TATTCGATTAATCTTCTCTGCAGTAAAATTTGCTTCTTTATCCTTGATCAACCGGGTCTCAAGGGTTTGAAAACTGATATTCTCATCAGCAGAATAAGCCGTCATCGGAATGGCGGCAACCATCAATATGATAAGAATCACATTGATGAGTGAAGAAAATTTGTCCGGCAACAGGGTCAGAACGTTTCTCACGAAGCACCTCCATTTTGGATTTTCAGGATTTCATGGTTACTGATTTTCAGGGGAATATCATACGGTTTTCGATGGGTAAATGCCGAAACATGGCGAAAGCCGGTTTTTAGGAGCAGGTCGATTGCCTTGTCAAAATGTCGGGCCACCTGATGCGGCTGGTGAGCGTCTGATCCGAGGGTCATGCGGATATCCTTTTCATGACATTTTTTAAGCAAAGACGCAGCTGGGTAGAATTCATTTGCCTTATGATTATAGCCGCTGGTATTCAATTCTACTGTGAGACCTTTATAGCTGATTTTAGATAATATTTCATCAAATTTTTTCTCAAATTCAGCAGAAGGCCGCCGGCCGAATTTTTTGAAAATGTCCAGGTGGCAGATAATGTCTATATCCATATTCTCGATCATCTTATCTAAGAGCAAAAGATAATTTTCACATATCGTATCAATGGATTCATTCTCACGGGCTTCGGTGTCCTTTGAACTGACAATGTTTACTCTGTCAATAAAATGCACTGATCCGCCGATGACATCAAAGTCAAATGGTGCAATAATTTTTTTTACATTATGGGCATTTTTCGGGTCATAATCAATTTCCAGTCCTGCTTTTACCCGGATATGGTTTCTATAAGTGTGCGCCAGCTGGCGAACGGATTGATAATAAAAAGGAACATACTCCGGTGTCATGGAAAGGTGTTTTCCACTTTCATGCAGGGTCAGGTGATCCAGGAAACAGATTTCCGTCAGGCCTGCGGCAATAGCATTTTGGATGTATTGGTCCATGGTGCCGTTTGCATGGTTGCAAAGGGAGGTGTGGACATGGTAATCAATCATAGTTTGTAAACATGACTTCGTAAAAGACTCAATTTCTATTTTAGCTTTGGGTTGCGTTTCATCTTTCGTCGCTCAACGTACATTCGTACGCCTCGCTTCTCAAGATTCACGCGCCTTGAACTTGAGCCTTTTACAAAGCCATCGGTAATTTGTTTGTAAATAAGGTTAAATTCAGAAAGAGTCAGGTTTTAAAAAAATAAAACATGTGTACTGATGTTTAAAATGGCATGTGAATCTGTCTGGTGTCAAACTCCAAATCAGGAAAGTTGAATATTAAATATGGGAAAAGCACCTAAAACGGTCTATTGCTGTCAGGAATGCGGTTATCATGCGCCCAAATGGCTTGGCCGCTGTCCGGAGTGCGGTGGTTGGGATTGTTTTGTTGAAGAACGCCAGGCGCCGGTGAACCAACCTGGTGTGCGGCCCGGAAAGCCTTTCTTGCGATCCACGCCGGTTTCCATTGATTCAATTGAAATTGATGAGGATCACCGGACGCTGACCGGGATTGGTGAATTTGACCGGGTGCTGGGCGGCGGGCTTGTTGCCGGCAGTCTGGTCCTTATCGGCGGTGATCCGGGTATCGGCAAGTCCACCCTGATCCTTCAGGTCATTCATGGTATGGCCGAGGCCAATAAAAAGATTTTATATGTGTCCGGTGAAGAATCCATTCGGCAGATTAAAATGCGGAGTCAGCGCCTGGGCGCTGTTTCACCGGGTATGCTGGTGGTCTCGGAGATTAATATTGATGTTATATTGGATATGACCGATTCGGTGAAGCCGGATGCTCTGGTGATTGATTCCATCCAGACCATGTTCAGCCCGGAGGTGTCATCTGCTCCCGGCAGTGTGAGCCAGGTGCGGGAAGCCACAATGAAATTGATGCTCATGGCAAAGCAGACCGGTATTCCGACGTTTCTGATCGGCCATGTGACCAAAGATGGTGCCATTGCCGGGCCGAGAATTATGGAGCACATGGTGGATACGGTCTTGTATTTTGAAGGGGATCAGAATCATGAATTCCGGATTCTCCGGGCAGTAAAAAACAGATTCGGTTCCACCAATGAAATCGGCGTATTTGAAATGAAAGAGAGCGGGCTGGCGGAAGTAAAGAATCCATCCGCAATTTTTCTGGCGGAACGGGCGGCCAATGCGGCCGGGTCCGTGGTGACGGCCTGCATAGAAGGAACCCGGCCGATTCTGGTAGAGCTTCAGGCATTGATCAGCAGTGCGGGATTTGGTACACCGCGCCGGACGGTTCTGGGTCTGGACTATAACCGGGTGTCATTGCTCGTGGCAGTGATGGAAAAAAAATTGGGCTTGAATTTGGCCGGGCATGATATATTTATGAATGTTACCGGCGGCGTGAAAGTGTCGGAACCGGCAGTTGATCTGGGAATCGTGTCAGCCGTGGCATCGAGTTTTCTGGACCGGCCGATTCCGGAAGCAATGATTGCCCTTGGAGAGGTCGGCCTTTCCGGTGAAGTAAGGGGGGTATCTCATCTGGAAGCTCGGATTTCAGAAATTGAAAAAATGGGATTTACACGGTGTATTGTCCCAAAAACAAGTTTAAAACAGATGACTAAAAAGAATGGTATTGAGTTAATCGGGATTAGCAAGCTATCAGAAGTCATGGAAAACCTTTTTTAAAAAGGTCATATCAGGCCCAATAGCGGCGTTGCAGATTTCTTCAAAATGCTCATATACGATGGTTGCTCCGCTTTTTTATCAAGCTGCGCATTGCCATTGAACCTGATATGACATTTTTCACTTATCTTTGATCAAATAGATAAGCTTGACGCTGATGGCAATTAAGTTATAAAACACATAAAATATATGACACGGAAAAAACCCAAAAATAAGTATCAGACCGATCATTATGCGCGAAAGGCGAAAAAGGAAAACTTTCCTGCCCGTTCGGTATACAAGCTCAAAGAGATTCAGCAGAAGTTTAAGCTCATTAAAAAAGGTGACAGGTTGCTGGATTTGGGATGTGCTCCGGGTTCCTGGGCCAAATTCGCTGCAGAACTTGTCGGAGCAGAAGGCCATGTGGTTGGTATTGACCTGAAAGAAGTAAAACAACGATTTGCTGCAAACACACGCATCATTATTGGTGACGTGACTGAATTGGGCCAAAGGGATAAAGAAAATCTGGCTGAAACTATTGGAACAGGCTATAATGCGGTTTTGAGCGATATGGCACCGGCAACCACCGGACGTAAAGAGGTTGATGCGGCCCGGTCATATTATCTTTGCATGGCTGCCTTAGCGATTGCCCAAAAGGTGCTGGCGCCAAACGGCTGTTTTGTGAGCAAGATTTTTCAGGGCGATGATTTTGAAGAATTTAAAGCTGAGGTCGGCAAAATTTTTGACAAACATAAAATTTTTAAACCCCAGAGCTGCCGCAAGGAAAGCAAGGAAATCTATATTATTGGCATAGGTAAAAAACAGGAGGAGAACTGATGTCGGGACATAGTAAGTGGGCAAATATAAAACACAAAAAAGGCGCTGAGGATGCGAAGCGGGGGAAAGTTTTTACCAAAGTCGTCAAGGAAATAATCGTTGCCGCGCGTTTTGGCGGAGGCGATCCGGGGACCAACCCGAGGCTTCGCACGGTGCTGCTCAAAGCAAAGGCATGCAACCTTCCCAAGGACAATATCGATCGGGCGATTAAAAAAGGGATCGGTGACCTCGACGACGTCAATTATGAGGAAAACTCCTATGAAGGATACGGTCCTGGCGGTGTTGCGGTCCTGGTGGACTCTTTGACTGACAACAAAAATCGCACGGTGGCTGATGTCCGTCATATCTTCAGCAAATATAACGGGAATCTCGGTGAGAATGGCTGCGTGGGCTGGATGTTTGATAAAAAAGGCTGGTTTTCGGTTGCAAAATCCGATGCAGATGAAGAAGAGCTGATGATGACGGCGCTAGACGCCGGAGCGGAAGATGTGAAAGATGACGATGATGACAATTTTGAGATCATTACTGCGCCGGAAGATTTTGAGGCGGTCAAGACTGCTTTGGAATCGGCCTCTGTTTCGATTGTTGATTCGGAAGTGACCATGCTGCCCCAGAATTATGTCAGTCTGGAAGGCAAAGATGCGGAAACCATGATGAAGCTGATGGAGGCTTTAGACGACAACGATGATGTGCAGAAAGTCTACACCAACGCGGATATACCGGATGAGGTGATGGATAGTTTGTAGATGTCAAAGATAGAAGTTTGATGCAAAACCGGATAATTTATTAGGAGAGATACTTTGGTATTTGGCCGAAAGTTAACGATTTATCTCGCGGACGGATCTCCTTCGGGGATTCGTCATGTTGAAATAGCAAACTGGTCGGGTCAAGCGATCGCATGCCCTCGAAGTCGTTTAAATGAATTGAATGCATGGGAGGAAGCCAAACGTCCTGGGGTTTATTTTTTGTTGGAAAAACAAACAGGAGATACCGGAAATCGAGCTTATATTGGTGAATCTGAGAATATCATAAAGAGAATAAGCCAGCAGGATAAAAATAAAGATTTTTGGAATGAAGTGATTATTTTTACGAGTAAAGACGAAAATCTTACCAAAGGCCATATTAAATATTTGGAATCTCGTCTTACAGCTATTAGTATCTTGGCAGATCGTTATGTGATGGAAAATGTAAACAACCCCCCTGAGTCAATTCTTCCCCGATCAGATAAAGATGCAATGGAAGAATTTATACATAATCTGAAAATTGTGATGGGGACTTTAGGCCATCGAGTGTTGGAATCTGTTAAAGTTTTGGCTAAAGAGGCTGCGCTAAATGATAAGCCGATAATATCAAATATTACTTTTCAATTTCATATAAAAAATCTTTTGGCAACAGGACAGCAAACGGATGATGGATTTGTTCTTTTTGCTGGATCACAAGCAGCCTTGAAAACAAGCAATAGCATGCCCGGAAAAACTTTTGCCATACGGGAAAAATGGATTCAAGAGGGCCTATTAATAAAAGAAAAAGATTGTTACCGTCTTGCTAAAGATAGCATTTTAAGCTCTTCATCTTACGCTGCAGTTTTGATTGCCGGAACAAGCCGTAGTGGGCCGCAAAGTTGGGTTGATGAAAAAGGGCGTACTTTAAAGGCTGTAGAAGAACAGATGTTAAAGGAGATTCAGCCATAAAGTCTCATATTTTATCTTACGGAGTGGGACTGGTTTTTTTTTGGTTTCCACGGTCCTTCGTGGGAATCAATAATTAAATTACGGCGCAAAGCGACATCAGGTCAAGTCCTGATTTAAAGTTGTCACTTTTGCAATAATAATTCCTATTCATTTTTAGCCTCTTCTAAGGGTGCCTGCCCTTTCGCCCTCCTCCGGAGGAGGGCGAAAAATTTTTACGC
>JAQIBZ010000432.1 GCA_027858815.1 Desulfobacteraceae bacterium | reverse complement strand
TTTTTTAAAATGGGTTTTACATTGCTGTAGGCAACCGGTGTGAAGGCTATTTTTCCTGTGTTTGACGCCCCGCCGAAAATCAGACGGTTTTCTCTTAATTCATCATTTCTGAATATGGTGCCGGCAGCAATGGTGACCCCATATGCCAGTCGACAGGGCCCCACCAGCCCCCCCTGCCCGCCTAAAAAAATTGGTGACTGGTTGAGCATTACACCCCTTGGAACATCACCGATCAAAGACGGTGTGGCCTTGTCCTGCTGAGGCGTAAAGTTAAAATGAATATATGAGCTGCCCACCTCGCTATGATTTTTTTTACTTGTACCGCCGGACATCAAGCAGTCACAAAAATTAATCTGGCTGCCTAAGGTTACATAAGGGAAAAGAATTGTTTGCTTGACGCCGACACAATGGGCAGCGCTTGCATATTCTTCAAATATTGTTCCCTCTCGGACCTGGGCACCGGAACCGATTGATGACTGTTTTAGAAAAACCGATTCTTTAAAAAAACCACCGTTTAATTTAACATCCGGTCCGATCTGGCAGTTTTCGATGGTCACCGGCGCTTCATATCCCACCGTGGCTCCCTTAAGAATCAAGGTTTTTTCCCCGAAAATTTTACATCCGCTGTGAAGAATCACCCCCTGGCCTGAAATTCTTTCAGGATTCACTTCTTTTCCAATTTCAATACTTTCCGGATTGGGTATGGTAACGCCTTTATCGATTAGCGCGTTTATGGTGTCGTTATTGTCAAAAGTCATTGATCTTCCTTAAATCTATTTTCTTGCAAGATACAGAAATTATGATAGACCTGTCGCCTGCAAAAAATTTTTGCATATTTAATAGGCAATAGAATCGAAACTTGCAAGATGCAGAACGATTTGTTATAAATGCATTATATTAACCGATAGTTCAATATCAAGGAATCAAAAATATGGCAAACATAAATAAATATAGATTACTCACCCGTGGTGATCTAGACGGCTTAGTCTGTGCGGTCTTGATGAAACACCTGGATATCGTGGATGAAATCAAATTTGTTGAACACCCCAGTGATATGCAGCTTGGAAATGTACAAGTCAGTGACCGTGATATTTCTACTAATCTTCCTTACGTAGACGGGGTTCACCTGGCAATTGATCATCATTTTTCTGAGGCCAAGCGCAACAAACAAAATGACAGACTTGTAATTGATCCGGATGCCCCTTCTGCTGCCCGGGTGGTTTACAATTATTACGGCGGTAAAGATAAATTTCCGGATTTATTTGATGATATGATGAAATGGGTGGATATCGCTGATGCCGGCCAGTTTTCAAAGGATGATATTTTATTTCCAAAAAGATGGGGGCTTTTAAATTTTATTTTAGATCAGAGAAGCAGCGTTGATAACTGGGGTAATTTTAAAATCACCGAAGAGCAGGTGAAATTTGATTTGATTGATTATTGCGGAAAAATGACCATTGACCAAATTATCGAACTGCCGGATGTGAAAGAACGAGCTGAAGTATATTTTAAATATGAAGAAAAATATAAACAACAGCTCAAAAAATATGCAACCATTCATGAGAATATTGTTGTATTGGATTTAAGGCAGGAGGAAACCAGATATCCGGGCAATCGATTTCTTATTTATGCGCTTTATCCCCAGTGCAATGTTTCTGTTTTAGTGCGCCTTAATAAGGAAAGCGGGAAAACAATTTTCTCCGTTGGCAAATCAATTATCAACCTGACTTCCAATGTAAATATCGGTGATATCATGCTATCCCATGGCGGCGGCGGTCACCGGGCAGCCGGTGCCTGTCATGAGGATGATCCGGATAAAGCTGAGCGCGTATTTAAAGAGATTTTGAGTGCTTTGTCTGAGGAAGAATAGTCATATTTTTTATTAGTTGGGACCTCTACTATATTCAAGATGTCATTACGAGGAGTGAGGAACGAACGACGAAGTAATCCCCTGGCATTTATGGGATTGTTTTGGTCGTAACTCCCTCGCAATGACATAAAAGTTATCTCTGAGACACTAGTTAACTACCGCATTTCAATTCATCACTTTGTAAAATTTATGAGAGGTTATCATCATGTTAACATCTTTGCCTGAATGGGCGCAATTGGCAGTTCATGCCCGGCGAATGGCATTACCGGAAAACCATCTTAAATATCTGATCACTCAACAGCATCGTTTGGAGAATTTTTCATTACTTGAAGCGGGATTATTTTATGATTTTTCCCGACAGCGGTTGGATGCGGATGTTTTAAAAAATCTGATTGATCTTGCAAAAAACCGTAATATTATACAGCGTTTTCAAGAGATGATATCAGGCGACCTTGTGAATACCTCGGAAAAGCGGGCGGCGCTCCATACGGCAACCCGCAGCTTCTCAGCAGACCCGGTGATGAGCAATGGGTTGGATGTAATGCCGGATACCAGACGAATCAGGGATGAAATACGGCAATTTTCCACTGATATTCATTCCGGTAAAATAACCGGCGCTAATGGAGAATTATTTACGGATGTTGTCGTCATCGGCATCGGCGGCTCCTATCTGGGAACTGAGTTTGTAGCAACCGCTCTTCAGAATCATGCAGACAAAAGTATTAAGCTTCATTTTCTATCAAATGTGGATATTGATAATTTTGGAGCGATTATCGCTTGTATTGTGCCTGAAACCACTTTGTGGATCGTTATTTCAAAGAGTTATACCACTGCTGAAACCCTGGCAAATACTAATTTGGTGATTAACTTTCTGACTGAAAAAGGTCTTTACGCAAAAAACCATATTGTAACGGTGACCAGCAAGGGAAGTCCCGGGGATGATCCGGCGAATCCGGTATTAAAATCATTTCATATGTTTGATTATATCGGTGGCAGATACAGTGTTACATCCGCTGTCGGCGGAGTCCCATTAAGTCTTTATCTGGGTTATGACCGGTTCGAAGAGTTTTTAAAAGGGGCTGAAGAAATAGATAATCATGCGATCTCAGCTTCCGAAGGTGAAAATATCCCGCTCATCGCTGCTTTAATCAGTGTGTGGAATAATAATTTTCTCGGTTATCCGGCCCAGGGCGTGATCCCTTATTCTTTCGCTTTATCAGAACTTGCCGCTCATATTCAACAGTTGTCAATGGAGAGTAACGGAAAATCCGTATCCCGAAATGGCGAACTGATGGATATTCTCTGCGGCAGTATTATTTTCGGAGAACCCGGCACCAACGCCCAACATTCTTTTTTCCAGTTAGCTCATCAGGGCCGTCCTTTTCCCATTGAATTTATCGGTGTGGTTAATCCCTGCCATAAAAAATATACGAATAAATCAAAAGGTGTGACAAATCATCAGGAACTATGGGCAAATCTAATGGCCCAGGCCCAGTCCCTTGCTACAGGCAAAGAAGATATTGATAAAGCGAAGTCTTTTTCAGGCAACCGCCCCTCTTCCACCTTATTAATCAACAGCCTTTCCCCTGCAAATATTGGTCGTCTTCTGGCATTTTATGAAGCAAAAACCGTGTTTGAAGCGTTTATATGGGACATCAATCCGTTTGATCAGTATGGTGTTGAACTGGGAAAAATCATGGCTAAAGATATAAGAAATGAAATGGCAGAAAAAAATAAAAATCCCGATTATCAATTTGATAACCGGGATCCTGTTCGAAAATTCTATTTAGACGTTTTATTCAATCATAAAATTTAATTTTTTTATGCCATTACATGATGGAATCGTAAAAAGTGGCAGGATGGCTAAGTTAAAAGTTCAATATACAAGGCGTATTGGTTTTTCAGGCTTGAAATAATACATGTAGTATATTGAGTGGCTGAAAAACCAATACAACGCAGTAGATTGGACTTTTTACGACGCCATTACATGAAACGGAAAATCATTGCCCCCCAAGTCACCCCTGCCCCAAGTCCTGAAAAAATGATCGTACTTTTTTCAGGAGAGATTAGCTTCTTTTCAATTATTTCATCTAAGGCAATCGGTAGTGTGCCGGCAGTCGTGTTGCCGTATTT
>JAQIBZ010000428.1 GCA_027858815.1 Desulfobacteraceae bacterium | reverse complement strand
TAAGCTCTTTCAATTCGGTTATTGCTGGCAGTATCTTTGAAGACGCAAAATCAGGTATCCCTGAAGCACAATTCGAATTAGGTACTATGTACATTAAAGGTGATGGCACTAAAAAAGATATTAATGAAGCAATGAAGTGGATAAAACTATCTGCCGACCAAAATTATAAATTGGCGCAGACTGCATTAGGTTTCGCATATTACTATGGGAATCCTTCAGTACCACAAGACCTTCAAAAAGCTATAAATTGGTTTACAAAATCTGCCACACAAAATGATTCGGCGGCTCAGCTTTACCTTGGATTAATATATGTTGAAGGAAATGGGGTAGAAAAAAAATAAGAAAAAGCATTGAATTTTTTTACTAAATCAGCAAACCAAGGTAATCATAGAGCCCAAGTTAATATTGGCCTCATGTATGCCAAAGGGCTTGGTGTCAATAAAGATATTGATAAAGCAAAAGTCTGGTTTAAAAAAGCTGCAAGTCAAGGTAACAAAACAGCAAAAACAATTTTAAAAGAAAAATTTAATGAATAGAGTATAATCTAACAAATCAATAAACTCTGACTAAAAAAGCAGAGCTTTTTTATCAGGTTATCTCAAACGTTATCTTTTTAAAATTGGAGACAATTTGAAAATTAATACTGAAAGATTACGCAGAAGAAAAAAAGCTTTTAACATCCTTGATACTCTGAAGGAAAATCCGAACATTGTTTTAACCATCCACTATTCCTGCGAAAGCTTTTATGACAGACCAAATGGCAAATCCCCGAGGATTACGTCAATAGCTGTTCGGAATTGGGGTACAGGTCAGACATATTCATTTTCAATTCATCAACAAGCAGAGCGAAATCATAAAAGTGCTGATGAACTTGAAGCGGAATATGATGTTTTCGAGAAAAATATGCTCACCGAATTTTACAGATTTGCAGAAAGGCACGACAAATATCATTGGCTGCATTGGAATATGCGCGATATCAACTATGGATTTCCTGCATTAGAACACCGTGCCCGTGTTCTTAAGGCAGAACCATATATCATTCCTGAAGAGAAAAGGGTCGATTTGTCAAGGGTTCTCGTTGATTTATTTGGTGTGCGGTATATTGGGCATCCAAGGCTTAACAAATTGATAGAAAAAAATAAAATAACTCACAGGGATTTTTTAACTGGTCAACAGGAAGCAGATGCATTTGATTCGAAAGAATATGTTAAACTTCACCAATCGACGCTCAGAAAAGTAGATATCTTTTCCAATATTATAGAAAGAACGCTTGATAACAGCTTACGGACTAATGCCAGGTGGAAAGAGATTTATGGCGGGTATGTCCCATGGATTAAAGAATTTATTCGTAACAACTGGGTTGTTTCCTTGGTTGGTTTTATAGCTGCAACTTTGGGGATTGTTCAATTAATCTGGGGCGTTTTCACTACAAGCTAACCTGTGTGAAATCGGGGGACAGGATACTTAATTGACAGCAGGGGTAAACCTTGAATTGTGATTTTTAGCCAATGCCCCAATTTTTACAATTATCTAAGTTGGAAAAGGTGAAAAATGGGTGAATCTCTTCTGATTTTGCGCTTGGCCCTACGGCGTTAAAATTCGGCTCAAAATGCTCACTTATAAATATAAGCTCTGCTTTTTCGCCAAATTTTGCCTTGTATGGCCTGCGCTCATGACGTTTTTAATCAGCATGTTAGGCAAGTAGACGGAAGGCTGAAGGGGAAAAGACAAGAAGGAACGTCCAACATCCAACATTGAACATCGAATTTTGAATGTTATGAACCGAAGAAACATGGATGACCCCACCCCGTGTATTTGGACCCGTTGGGGCGAATGGATAGGCCGAAAAGATGATCGGGTAAATGGCGTGTTTACACCGGGACCGAAGTGTCCCAAGTGATGATAAAAATTTGAAATATTAACCAATAAATAACGCTTGTTTTAAAGTCATATGACGCGAATTTGCTATTTGTTCGATGGCGCAAAGAGAAATGATCAGGCAACCCCACCGCAATTTGTAAATATTTCAAATGTTGCACGGCGTAAATTACGACAACTTGAAATTGCTAATCGACTTGAGGATTTAAGAGTTCCACCTGGAAATCGTCTTGAAGCACTTAAGGGTATTCGTTCAGGTCAACACAGCATTCGCATTAATGACCAATGGCGTGTTTGCTTTAATTGGACGGATGCAGGCGCAGAAAATGTGGAAATAGTTGATTACCACTGAAGAGGAGAATTTATTATGAACAAACTTAAACCTATCACACCTGGTGAGATTCTCTTGGAAGAATTTCTCAAACCTATGGGGATTAGCCAGTATCGTTTAGCAAAGGAAATTGATGTTCCAGCTCAGCGTATTAGTAAAATTGTTGCAGGAAAGCGTTCAATCACAGCTGATACCGATTTAAGATTTTGTCGTTTTTTTGGTTTATCAAATGGCTACTGGCTACGTGCTCAGGCAGCATATGATACCGAAATTGCAGAAAGTACCTTGAATAATGTAATCATGAGGATTAAACCTTGGTCTGGGCTTGTTGCCCAATAATAAGGAGCAGATAAAACGACATTCGCAAACGAATTTCTTCCTATTGAGGCAGAGTGTCTCAATTTCATTAATGCTGATTTAATAGCAAAAGGCATATCCCCTTTTCAGCCGGAAAAAGTGGCAATCGCAGCCGGGAAAATATTGATTCAACAAATGAATGAAATTACAAGAAATAATGAATCATTTACTGGTTCCCACGGTCCTCCGTGGGAACCCATCCAGGGCAGACAATTGATACTGCAACAAGATAAATTTTCTCCCCAAAAAATAACATGATTATTGGTGGGACAAATGACATTCCCACGGGGGACCGTGGGAACGAGATAAAATTACGTGAC
>JAQIBZ010000496.1 GCA_027858815.1 Desulfobacteraceae bacterium | reverse complement strand
GTTGCATCACTGTAAACATCACGTTCTTTTCCCACCAGCGGTTTAATAACGCTGCCGCCCTGCACTTCATGATCATACTGCCGGGTAATCCATTCCTTTGAGCAGATGTTCGGCCGGGCGAGTAAGTCGAGAAGAACGGTATTAAAATTTTCCGGTTCAGCCATGACCGGTTCATAAAGCCCCCGCTGTTCCGGGGGAAACCATTGAGCGTCAAACTGCCACTCCGGAAAACCGGATTTAAGTAAATCCATATTCACATAAGCGCAGGTCTCGCCTTTATATGAGATATGAAGTTTTCCGGAATCCGTGTATTTGCCGATGACCGTACTTTCCACCGCGTGTTGAGCGGAAAGCGCCATGAACCGGTCAATGTTTTCCGGTTTTACGGCTACTGTCATGCGCTCCTGGGATTCGGATATCCAAATTTCCCATTGATCCAGACCGTCATATTTTAACGGTACTTTTTCAAGATAAACTTCACATCCATTAGTCATCATGGCAGATTCACCAATGGAAGACGACAGCCCCCCGCCACCGTTGTCGGTAATATGAGGAATCAGGCCTTCATCCCGTGCTTCCAGCAAAAAATCATGCATTTTTTTCTGAGTATACGGATCACCGATCTGAACATGACCAGCCGGTGTATGCGCAGAAAATGTTTCCGAGGAAGCGGTAACCCCATGAATCCCGTCTTTACCGACCCGACCGCCGCACATAATAATCAGCTCACCGGGTGATGTTGTTTTCTGATCAGACGGTTTCCCGGCAGCTAAAGCCGGCATGATCCCCAGCGCAGTGACAAATACGAGACATTTACCCATATATCCCGGATGAAAGGTGACCTGGCCAAATCCTGTCGGAATACCGCTTTTATTCCCACCGTCCCGGACACCTTCAATAACGCCGTCCAGCAGGCGGCGGGGGTGCAGTTTGGGCTTTAAATCACCGTCGTAATCCCGGTCACCCACACAAAAACCGTAACTGCCCATGATCAGCTTAGATCCCAGACCGGTACCCAAAGGATCACGGTAAACACCCACAATACCGGAGATGGCACCGCCATACGACTCCATATTAGATGGTGAGTTATGGGTCTCACCGGTGATGACATAATAATTATCATCATCAAACCGGCCAACTCCGGCATTATCCCATAATACCGATATTACCCAGTCTTTCTTTTCCTTCAGCAAAAGCGTGGGCGCTTCAATATAGGTTTTAAAAAGACTCTCGATTGTTTCGGTTTTTCCGGTTTCAACATCCGTATAGGTAAACACGCCGCGAAAGGTATTGTGATTACAATGGTCGCTTCTGGCCTGGGAAATATATTCCAATTCCACATCCGTGGGTTCGGACAATCCGACCTGATTTCTCTGACGCTGAACTTCGGCATTGTTAAAATATGACCGGATAACCGGTATATCATTTTCATTTAACGCCAGATTCCGTTCATCACTGACCAGCATGAGGGCTGCATCACTGTCCATCGGAACAGATGATACGGTGGGGGTATGATCCAGTTTTACCTTTGGGATGATAAAACCGATCCCATGTTTCGAATCCCAATCATCTTTTGCAAAAACACGCACCTGCTGAATGATATCATTGGCAAGGAGTTCAGTTGCTATCAGGTCAACATCAGAACGCTTCAGATGGTCACCCGAAAGACAATAGCGACGGGAAGTATAAACATCTTCATCCGGTTTCAGACGAATATTTAATACATCTACAATGGCTTCCACCGCCGTACTGCCGGGATTATCCTTAACTCCCGGCCGATACCCGACCCAAATGCACCAGTCAAAATCAAGGGCCAGCGGATCATAAGAGGATTCCTGGGTTACCGGATTGGTAAAGATTTCCGTCCGTACTGTCTCTAGCTGAACTGAAGAAAGGGCGACATCCATGGTGATGACATGCGCGGTACGGATATTGTCAATTTCAATATCAAAATAGGCGGCTGCCTTGTTGCAGATGCCCTGGCCTTCAGCATCAAAAAGATCCGGTTTTAATGTAACTTCAAGTCTGTGAGACATATTTTATCACTTTTCAAAAAATCGCATTATATCATTATAAAAAACAAAAACCATCAACATCATCAACAAAAAAATGCCAACCTGCTGAGCGATTTCCCTTGTTTTAATACTTACCGGCCGCCGGATAATCGCTTCTATGCTGAAAAAAAGGATATGACCGCCATCTAAAACCGGTACCGGCAATAAATTCAAAATCCCCAAATTCACACTGATCAGTGCAATAAAAGCCAGCAGATTCACTATCCCCTGTTCCACCTGTTCCCCTGCCATCTGGGCAATTAAAATCGGACCGCCAATGGTTTTAGCCGGAATAGACCCCTGAAACACCTTAACCACACTGAGAACGGTCAGTTTACAGATTAAATAGGTACGGTTCAGGCTTTCGGTAAACGCATCAACCGGTCCCAGCTTTTTGCTAATAACATCTCCGGTTGAACTGATCCCGATAATATACCGGTGCTGTTCTTCACCAAAAATATTTTTCATTACATCATCTGCCGGTGTTATTGAAAAATTAATCTGACTGCCTTCTCTCAGCATTATAAAATCCAACGGAGATCCATCGCTGTTCATTATCATCTCCGCCATTTCAGACCAGTTGCCAATAGGTGAGCCGTTGATCTCTAAAATTTTATCACCGCTGAGAATACCGGCCGATTCGGCAGGATAACCGGCTTTGACCTCACCGATTACGGGTTGAAGCATCATCAACCCGGCAGACCAGAAAATACCGAAAAATATGATAATTGCCAGAATAAAATTAAAAACCGGCCCGGCCGCCACAATCAGGATTCGTTGAAAAACAGGCTTATGGGTGAATGAAAACGGAATATCCGCCGGATCCAGCTCTTCATCCGGCTGTTCACCCACCATCTTCACATATCCGCCAAGGGGTATGGCTGACAGCCGGTATTCAGTCCGTCCGACTGTTTTAGCCAGAAGCTTCGGCCCGAATCCCAAAGAGAATTTTTCAACACCCACGCCAAACGCTTTGGCAACGACAAAATGACCCAATTCATGAAAAAATATCAAAACGCCGAGTACGACAATAAAACCAATAACAAAGCTCATATGTTTTCCTTAATTGCAAAACGTTCAACCCATTTTTCCGCTGATTTTCTGGCCCATTGATCAGCCAGCAATATTTCATCAATTTCCGGAACAGAGATAACGTTATGTTTTCCCATTGTATGGTCTATTACTTCAGGTATTTGAGTAAAACCAATGCGTTTATTTAAAAAAGCATCCACTGCCACCTCATTGGCGGCGTTCAAAACACACGGCAGGGTTCCGCCGGCTTCACACGCAGCAAATGCATGGGCCAGACAGGGAAATTTTACCATATCCGGGGTTTCAAACGTCAATGCTCCGATTGCTGCAAAATCCGGCAGCGGAAGATTCAAAGGCAACCGTTCGGGACACGACAGTGCATAAGCAATCGCGCCCTTCATGTCCGGAGTGCCCATTTGGGCAATCACTGAACCGTCAATATAAGCAACCATGGAATGAATGATGCTCTGAGGATGAATGACTACCTCTATTTTTTGATGAGGCACATCAAACAAATGTTTTGCCTCAATAACTTCAAGGCCCTTGTTCATCAAGGTAGCAGAATCAATACTGATTTTAGCGCCCATCTCCCAGGTGGGATGCGCCAGGGCTTTTTCAGGCGTAATGGATTTAAACTGATCCGCCGGCAGATTTCGAAACGGACCGCCGGATGCCGTCAGGAGTATTTTTTTAAAATCTTTTTTTCGATTCCCTGCCAGACATTGAAAAATAGCACTGTGCTCACTGTCCACCGGAAGGATGGAAACTTTTTTTTCTCTGACCCGGCTCATGACAATATCACCGGCCATAACCAGCGTTTCCTTGTTTGCCAGCGCAATATGCTTGCCGGCATCAATTGCAGCCAGCGTCGGCAGCAAGCCTGCCGCTCCGACAATTGCAGAAACTACCGTATCCACATCCGGGTGAACAGCCGCCGCACGGTACCCGTCTTCCCCGAACAGGATCTCGGTGCAATTATCCGGTAAAAGCCGTTCTTTTAATTGCAGGGCATCTGTTTCACTGTAAACAACTGCCAGTTCCGGAGAAAACCGCTTAATCTGGTCCGCCAGCAGGCTGATATTCTTTCCTGCAGTGAGGGCTTTAACTGAGAATCGATCCGGGAATCGATCCACCACATTAAGCGTATTTTTTCCAATTGATCCGGTTGCCCCTAAGATGGTTAGATGCCGCATATTATAAACCTGTTAAAACAAATTCTTTAAAGAAATATGCCACAGGGGCGGCAAAAAGCAACGCATCAATTCGATCCAGAATTCCGCCATGTCCCGGGAGAATATTTCCGGAATCCTTAATTTTTCCGGTTCTCTTTAATTGAGATTCAAAAAGGTCACCGGTTTGTGCGGATATATTGACGATAACAAATAAAAGAAAAATCATCGGGCTGTTTAAATGGGGCAAAAACAGACGCATGAAAATATACCCCACAATAATACAAAAAATCATTCCGCCAATGGAGCCTTCAATAGTTTTACCCGGACTGATCGCCGGACTCAGCTTGTGACGCCCGAAAAACTTACCTGAATAAAACGCTCCCACATCCCCGGCAAAAACAATAAACAACAAAAAGAAAATCCAAGGTACACCATAGGGATCATTTCTCAAAAGGACCATCAAAGACAGGGACAAGGGGATATAAATGACGGCCTGAATTTCTTTTTCAACGACATTTAAAATTCCCGGTCCGTTTTTATACTGAGGCATTGAGAGTATTGCTGCTCCGATAAAATTTAAAACAAGCAGACCGGTGACCAATTGAAAAAAATTAGTATCCGGTTGAAAAGAATCAATATACGCAGCACCAATAATCAGAACACCGCACAAACCGCCCCAGACAGGAATCAAGGAAAAAATCGCCTCTTTCTTATCAGAAAACACAATCCGATAATATTCATAAAGGGCAATCAGGGAAACGATACTGATAAAAAGAGTAAATAAAAGAATCGTACCTTTGAAGATCAGCAGAGAAAGAAGCGGAAATGCGACAATTGCTGTTATAATCCGTTTTATATGCATGTTAAACTCTCGTACACCTCATTATTTTCCTGTTAGTGCAGATGCTATGCAGTGAGGGAATAAAATACAGCAATTAAAATAAAGGCCGCAAGGAATTTGGTCAAGAAGGGATTAAAAAAAGTCAGGTTAAACGCGTCCGAAACGTCGATCTCGGCCCTGATATTCTTTTAAAATCTGAATTAACTCGTTTCTTGTAAAATCCGGCCACAACGTATCGGTAACGGCAATTTCGGAATAAGCAATCTGCCAGAGAAGAAAATTACTGATCCGCATTTCTCCGCTGGTCCTGATTAACAGCTCGGGATCCGGAATATCTGACGTATAAAGATGCGCGGTAATGATTTCCTCGGTAATCGCATCTGGTAACAGGCGGCCGGCTTGAACTTCTTTTGCTATTTGCTTAGTCGCCAAAACAATTTCTGATCTTGATCCATAGCTCAATGCCAGATTAAGGTGCATACCGTTGTTTGATTTTGTTGCATCCTTTGTGCGCTGAATCTCTTTCTGAACATCTTCGGGCAGTCTTTCCTGTTCACCAATCACATTAAACCGGATATTATTAACCACCATTTCCTGTCGTTCAGACACAAGAAATTTTTTTAAAAGGATCATGAGTGCCGCAACTTCCGCTTTTGGCCGCTGCCAGTTTTCGGTAGAAAATGCATACAGGGTAAGATAGGATATACCGATCTCACGGCAGGAACGGACCACCATCCGGACCGTATCCGACCCTTTTTCATGACCTTTGACCCGGTTTAAGAACTTTTTCTGTGCCCATCGGCCATTCCCATCCATAATCACGGCAATATGTAAAGGCAGTGCCGTCATATCCAGACCATCGATATGAAGAGAATCAGACTTCAAGGATTTCCTTTTCTTTTTCCTTAAACGTATCGTCGATCATTTTAATGTGATCATCGGTAAAACTCTGAATCTTGTCCTGGGCCTTAAAAACACTATCCTCGGATGCATCACCCTCTTTTTTTAAATCCTTTAACATATCATTTGCATCCCTGCGGATATTCCGGACAGCCACACGGTAGTCTTCACATGTTTTACTGACGTGTTTAACAATTTCCTTGCGCCGGTCTTCTGTCAGCGGGGGTATGTTGATCCGAATAATTTTACCATCATTGGATGGGGTCAGGCCCAGATTTGATTTGAATATCGCTTTTTCAATATCCTTGATTACGGAAACATCCCAGGGCTGAATCGTAATCTGGCGACTCTCGGGAACTGCCAGTGTCGCCATTTGGTTTAAAGGGGTCATTGTACCATAATAATCAACTCGGATATCATCAAAAATATTTAATGACGCACGACCGGTTCTGACCTTTTTCAATTCATTCTTCAACGAATTGACGGTTTTTCCCATCCTCTCTTTTGCTTCATTATTGATATCTTCAATCATGATTTCGCACCTTAATTAGGATTTACTTCTTTTCCGGTTCAAATATACGGGTTCCAATGTCTTCGCCGCAAATCACCCGCTTAATGTTTCCCTTCACTTTCAGGTTGATCACATTCAGCAGCAGGCTGTTATCCATCGCCAGAGATATTGCCGTGAGATCCATGACACTCAAACGGCGTTCAAGGACCTCCATATAGCTGATCTCTTTAATAAATTGCGCATCCGGATTCTTTACCGGATCCGAATCATACACACCGTCGACTTTTGTCGCCTTTAACAGCAGATCCGCGTGGATCTCCTCCGCCCGAAGCACTGATGCGGTATCAGTGGTAAAATAAGGACTACCGGTACCGGCAGCAAAAATAACAATTCGCTGTTTTTCAAGATGCCGTACCGCCCGACGTCGGATATAGGGTTCCGCCATCTGGTGCATGGATATGGCTGACAGAACACGGGTCTGTACACCGTTTTTTTCCAACGCATCCTGAAGGGCAATACTGTTCATCACGGTGGCAAGCATCCCCATATAATCTGCGGTTGCCCGGTCCATTCCCTTGGAAGCAGCCGCCATTCCCCGAAAAATATTTCCGCCGCCCACGACAATGGCCATTTCCACGCCGAGATCATAGGCTGACTTTACTTCGTCAGCCATGTATCTCAGCATATCCGTACTAATGCCATACGATTCTTCCCCCATGAGGGCTTCACCGCTTAGCTTTAAAAGAACTCTTTTGTATTTCGGTGTTGTCAAAAATATAACTCCCTTTAAAAATCAGATTTCGACAGCAAAGAAAAAAGTACCACCAATGTAATACAAATTGGCAAGGCGCGCACATTCTGAGTAATGATTCGTACTTATCGTACTATGAAGCAACGAAGAATAAAGCGCAACGCAGAAGTTGGACTTTTTGCGAAGCCGTAAAATTTGATTACCCGCCAATCTGGTATCGAGTAAACTGCTTGATGGTTATTTTTTCACCTGTTTTACCGATCATTTCGTTGAGAAGATCAGAAATCGTCAAGCTCGTATCCCTGACATAAATCTGGTTCATCAGGCAGCTTTCCTTGTAGAATTTGTTCATCTTACCTTCAACAATTTTATCCAGCATCTTTTCAGGTTTACCCATTTCCAGAGCCTGAGCTTTGTATATCTCTTGTTCTTTTGCTCTCACGTCTTCAGGAATGTCTTCCGGTACCACACCTAAGGGGCTTGCTGCGGCAATATGCATGGCAATATTTTTTGTAAAATCCAGAAAACCATCCGTTTTTGCAACAAAATCAGTTTCACAGTTGATCTCGACCAAAACGCCGATTTTTCCGCCCATATGTATATAAGACTGCACAACGCCGTCAGAAGCCTCTCTGTCTGCTCGTTTCTTAGCTGTGGCCAATCCTTTTTTTCTTAAAAAGTCTGATGCTTTTTCCATATCAGCGTCACATTCTTTCAACGCTTCCTTACAATCCATAATACCGGCTCCGGACCGTGCCCGAAGCTCTTTAACCATTGTTGCACTAATTTCCGTCATTTTCTATTCTCCCGTATTTTCTGAAGCAGGTGCCTCTTCCGTATTTTCTGAAGCAGGTACCTCTTCTGTATTTGCAGAAACAGGTGCCTCTTCTGTATTTTCAGATTCAGATGCAACTGCTGTTTCAACAGTCCCGGTTTTCCGGATCACTTCAACAATCGGTCCTTCTTTGCCGTCAGAAATAACTCTGCGTTCAACCGGACCGGTTTTCTTCGGCACTTCTTTTTCTGCAACCTCAACATCACCGGTTTTATCTGCATCGGCCTGTTGTTTTTCTGAATACCGGTGGGCGCCTTCAATACATGCGTCTGCAATTCTGGAGGCAAACAGTTTCACTGCGCGAATAGCGTCGTCATTTCCCGGAATGAGGTAATCAATTGAATCCGGATCGCAGTTGGTATCAACAATGGCAACAATCGGAATACCAAGACGCCGACCTTCATTCACGGCAATCGATTCTTTTTTAGGATCCACCACAAAAATAGCACCGGGTAACGATTTCATACTCCGAATACCACCCAGGGTATTATCCAGTTTTACTCTTGATTTTTCAAGTTTCAGCCGTTCCTTTTTCGGGTACAGGTTGATGGTGCCGTCGGTAGTAATTGTATTTAAATGATTCAGCCGATCAATACTCTTTTTAATTGTCGGAAAATTGGTGAGCATACCACCCAGCCAGCGGTTATGGACATAATACATTTCACATCGGTTAGCTTCTTCATAGATCGATTCCCGAGCCTGTTTTTTGGTGCCCACAAAAAGAACCGACTTACCACTCTCAACCGTATCGGCAATAAAGTCACAGGCAGTTTTGAACATTTTAACCGTCTGCTGAAGATCGATAATATAAATACCATTTCTTGCGCCAAAGATATATTTTTTCATCTTCGGGTTCCAACGTTTGGTTTGATGACCAAAATGAACACCAGACTCCAGCAATTCTTTCATCTTTACATACTTCATTATTTTTCCCTTTCTTGTTTTGGTTGTCTACCGCCGCCTGCATCCACCCGCGTGCCGACTTTTTTTTCATTCTGCTCAACCTAAAACCGTAATTTTTCAACTTTGACATTGAACTTAAAAAAATTTACGGATTTTAATTTGAGCACTAAAACAAAAAAAGCACCAGGCACCCGGTCATCAGGCGTGAGTAATATAAAATTAAATAAACAAAATTTATTAACAAATTTTTTAAACCAAAGCAATCTTTTTCACCCATTTTTTCTGATAAAAAAAATTACGGCCCACCATACAGATCAAAATCGTCTTTTATGGCGCATTATTTCAACCGCATTTGGGCCACACGGTCATGGCCGCTGTAATCACGGATAAAATTCAAATCCGAATATCTTCCATCATCTGCGACGATCTGTTCCATGCGGGCCTTTTGATCAAACCCGATTTCCATCATCAACATACCTTTTTTTTTCAGATACAACGGCGCGTCTTTAACAATTTTACCGATCACATCAACGCCTTCCGTTCCACCGTCAAGGGCTGACAAGGGTTCATACGTCCCTACTTCCGGAGCAAGTCCGGCAATTTGATCCGTTGGAATATACGGCGGATTTGAAACAATCAGATCAAACTTTAATTCATCAGGATTTAACGCGTCGAATAGTTCCCCGACAAAAAAAAAGATATCTTTGGTTACGCTGTTTTGATCGGCATTTTGCGACGCAATCGTGATGGCTTTTTGTGAAATATGAGATGCGAAATAAGTATGCCCCGGACGATTGACCGCCAGTGCAACTGCCACGGCCCCGGATCCCGTACCCACGTCAATTAGCCGAAAACGTCCGGAAGAAATGTCCGGCGGGATTAATTTAAGAGATTCTTCAACCATAAATTCGGTTTCCGGTCGCGGAATCAAAACATCCGGGGTGACGGCAAAATCAATCCCCCAAAATTCACGGGTACCGGTAATATATGCGACAGGTTCACGATTCCGTCGTCTTTGAATAAAACCCTTAAAAACAGCCAGTTCAGTCCGGGTAAGCGGCTGATCAAATCTTAAATACAAGTCAATGCGCGCAATTTCCAGAACATGAGCCAGGAGAATTTCTGCTGTCAGCCGGGGACTGTCGACAGAATGGGACTTAAAATAAGAAGTGGTCCACTGAAGAATTTTAAGAATGGTCCATTGGGGGTCCATTGGATTCACGGCGGGTCTCTTGGGCGAATTCACAGTCGGATTCTCTGGAAAATTATCAGGCGAAATTAGCGGAATTGTCATTCTTTAATGCCTGGGCCTGATAGAAAGTTGACAATCCATCAATAATTTCTTTGATGTCGCCCTGCATAATAGTGTCTAGCTTATACAGCGTCAACCCGATGCGATGATCGGTCATTCGCCCCTGGGGAAAATTATATGTTCGAATCCGTTCACTGCGATCCCCGCTGCCCACCTGATTTTTCCTTTTTTCGGAAATCTCGTCCTGCTGCTGACTGTTTTCCAGGTCATACAAACGAGCCCGAAGAACCGTCATTGCCTTGGCTTTGTTTTTATGCTGTGATTTTTGATCCTGGCAGATAACCACAAGACCGGTCGGCAAATGGGTAATGCGAACGGCTGAGTCCGTAGTATTGACACACTGACCGCCGGGACCGGAGGCCCGGTAAACATCAAATTTCAAGTCACTGGGATCGATATGAACCTCGACTTCCTCGACTTCAGGCAAAATGGCAACGGTGGCAGCGGACGTATGTATACGGCCCTGGGTTTCCGTTGTCGGAACACGCTGAACCCGATGGGTGCCGCTTTCATATTTAAGAACACTATACGCCCCTTTCCCCTTGACCATGGCGATAACTTCCTTAAAACCGCCGGAATCCGTTATGTTTTCAGAAAGAAGTTCAAACTTCCACCCCTTGGCGTCTACATACCGGTGATACATACGGAAAAGGTCCCCGGCAAAAAGCGCAGCTTCATCGCCGCCGGTACCTGCTCTGATTTCAAGTAATACATTCTTGTCATCATTCGGATCCTTTGGAATCAGAAGCAGCCTTAGCTGCTCTTCCAGCTTTTCCAGTTCCGCTGACAAAGAATCTATTTCAGTGCGGGCCAGCGCCTTGATTTCCGGATCACTGTCAGAAAGAAGTTCCCTGCTTTCTTCAAGCTCGTCAATCGTCTGTTTATATGTTCTGAAAACAGGAACGATTTTACCCAGATCACCATGTTCACGGACGTATTTTGTATACATCGCACGGTTATTAACAACCGATGGATCACTTAGAAGCTGTTCAAGTTTCGTATATCTTTCTTCGAGTCCTGATAACTGTTCAAGCATTTAATTTAAAAACCGATTCTTGTACAAAAAAAGCAAGGATAAAGCAAAAAATACTATTTATCGTCTTATTTATCGTATTATTTCTGAAATTTCGCATATTTTCTGCGAAAACGTTCAATCCGACCGGCGGAATCAACCAGTTTCTGTTTGCCTGTATAAAACGGATGACATTTAGAACAAATTTCAACCGTAAGGTCTGATTTTGTCGAACCGACAGTTACTTCATTTCCGCATGCACATTTAATCGAGGTTTCCTTATATTCAGGATGAATCTCTTTTTTCATTGTTTTCTTCCCTTTTTGTTTATTGGTACGCCCATATATAAAAAAAATATATTATGAATTCATTGCATCAAGAAATTCCTTATTATTTTTTGTTCCCTGCATCTTATCCAGCAAAAATTCCAGACTGTCAACAGGATTTAATGTGGAAAGTAATTTTCTTAATATCCAAATACGGTTTAACGTCTCTGGTTCCAACAGCAGTTCTTCTTTACGGGTTCCGGACTTGTTGATGTCAAAGGCCGGATAAATACGCCGATCGGCCAGACGCCGATCCAGCTGAATTTCCATATTACCGGTACCTTTAAATTCCTCAAAAATAACTTCGTCCATACGGCTTCCGGTATCAACCAGCGCTGTGGCGATAATCGTAAGGCTCCCGCCCTCATCAATATTCCGGGCAGCACCGAAAAACCGTTTCGGCCGATGCAGGGCATTGGAATCCACACCACCGGAAAGAATTTTTCCGCTGGGGGGAGAAACCGTATTATACGCTCGCGCCAGACGGGTAATACTGTCTAACAGGATGACCACATTACGTTTGTGTTCTACCAGGCGTTTTGCCTTTTCAATAACCATTTCCGCTACCTGAACATGTCTTTCCGGCGGTTCATCAAACGTGGAACCGATAACTTCTGCTTTAACGGATCGCTGCATATCCGTTACTTCTTCCGGCCGTTCATCAATCAATAACACAAACGGAACTACATTTTTATGATTGGCAATAATGCTGTTGGCCAGATTCTTTAAAATCATTGTTTTACCGGCCCGAGGCGGGGATACGATCAGACCGCGCTGACCAAAACCGATAGGCGTCATCATGTCCATAATACGTGTGGTGTAATTATCTTTTGTCGTTTCAAGCTTAATTTTTTCGTCCGGAAACAACGGTGTCAGGTTGTCAAAAAGAATTTTATCTCTTGCTATTTCAGGCTCTTCATAATTAATTGCTTCAACTTTTAATAGCGCGAAATATCGCTCTGATTCCTTTGGCTGACGGATCTGACCGGAAACCGTATCACCGGTTTTAAGATTAAAACGACGAATCTGGGAAGGTGATACATAAATATCATCCGGTCCCGGAAGATAATTACAACCCGGAGAACGGAGAAATCCGAATCCGTCCGGCAATATTTCAAGTGTGCCTTCTCCATAAATCAACCCGTTTTTTTCAATATGGGCCTGAAGGAGTGCAAAAATAAGCTCCTGTTTCCGCATACCGCCGGCATTGTCAATATGGAACTTTTTCGCCATACGGGTCAGATCACTGATTTTTGTTTTCTTTAACTCGAGAATGTTCATTAAAAATTAAACCCCACTAAATAAATTTTAAAAATAAGTATATTTGTTAACAATATACAGTATTATATTTCTAACGGTTTACGAGAACAGTTATAGGAAATATGATATTATTCGGATTGGAAATAATGTAACTTTTTTAAATTGTAATATAGAAGATCAGAGACCTGAATTTAAGAAATTATATGAAGGATAAACCGACTTCCAAATAACTCATTCATAAACGTATAAAATGATGGACAAGTATTTTATGATATAAATATGATATAAAATGGACAAGTTATTTTATGATATAGTGGTGATTCATCACCATGAAAAGCTTTTACATATGATTTTAAGCAAGAAGAAAAAAACGAAACGATCCAGTTTGAATTAAATTCGAATTAAAAAACTATTTGATTCGGTAAACAAATGGAAGATTCTTTTTTAGAAAAAATATTACATATCTTTTTTCATGTCAACTTATTTTAATCATTTTTATATCTTGTTCATAATTTCTTCATAAAACCGATCAACCAGAATTTGCGTTGCATTCACAGTGCCGTTATTATCAATGACAAAGTCTGATTTTTTAACCTTTTCTTCTTCCGGCATCTGAATCTTCATTAATGCCTCAGCTTCTTTTTGTGTAATCTTATCACGCGCCATAACCCGGGCAACCCTGACGTCCGGATTAACAGAAACCGTCAGTATATAATCAAAAAAAGCTTCTATTCCGGTTTCAAAAAGCAAGGGCAATTCAACCGCAATGACCGGATCATGTCTTTCCACCGACTTTTGATATTCCAGGTCCATCTGAACAAATACTTCCGGATGCACAAACTGCTCAAGCACTTCTTTTTTATTCTTGTCCCGAGTAATTATATCCCTTAACTTACTGCGATTTAATGTATTATCATCTAACAGTATGCCATTTCCAAAATAATCAACGATATTTTTATACGCTGCGGTTCCCGGCAAAACTGCATTTCGGGCGAGTTCATCCGCACTCACCACGGTCAGGCCTTTTTCCTTCAAATAACTGCATACAAAAGACTTACCGGAACCGACCCCTCCGGTGATCCCAAGCTTTACAGGCATACTATTCTCATCATATGATCTTTCCATATGAATCCATTGAAATTAAATGGTTTTAATAATATATACATTGATAGTATAAATGTTAATGCTTCCGTAAAGGACACATGTTAATGCTTCCGTAAAGGACACAAAGGACACACGGGTTTTGGGATATTAATTAATAAAGAAAAATTTCACTACATTAAAAAATGCTTAAAATCAATACAAATCTTATTCCATCATCATCCAATACATTTCTTGTCGGCGGCACTGTCCGTGACATCATCATCGGGGTCACCCCTAAAGACATTGATATCGTCACATTAGACAACCCGAAACAACTGGCACAAGCCATTGCCGCAAATACCCGGAGACGAATCATCGAATTGGGTAAACCCGGCATGAAAATTTTCCGGATTGTCACTAAAGAACAGACCTATGACATTGCACCGGCAAATGGTAAATCTATTAAAGAAGATTTAAGTAACCGAGATTTCACGATTAATGCAATGGCCGTTTCCCTTGACAAAAATAATGGCAACGGAAAAATCATTGATCCTCATAAGGGAATAGATGATTTAAACAATAAAACAATCCGAATGATCTCTTCAGATAATTTGAAAAGCGACCCGGTTCGGTTGCTCAGGGCCTATAGAATTGCTTCCCGACTTGGATTTAGCATCAACAGTGAAACCAGCCATGCAATTTCAGAAGCGTCATCCCGGATCAATACGTCAGCTGCCGAAAGAATAAAAGACGAGCTATTCAAACTATTCAATACCCCCCATTCCCATCGCTATATATTAATGATGAATGACGCCGGACTTCTGACTGCCATATTTCCTGAATTAATCCCCTTAAAAGACTGTTCCCAGAACTTATTTCATAAATATGATGCATTTGAACATACATTAAAAGCGTATGGTTTTCTTGAAAACATTCTCCATTCCCCGGATTCGCAAATATCTGAAATCATCAATTTAAAATCATTTTTACCGTCACCAAACCATTATGCTTTGCTAAAATATACTATTTTACTCCATGATATTGGAAAACCCCGGACGCGGTCCATCGATGCAAAAGGACGGATTCACTTCTACAACCACGAAAAAATAAGCGCGGATATGACCATAAAAATCAACCAACGACTGAGACTGTCAAATAATGAACAAGACTATGTGGACTTTATCATACGCAATCATCTAAGACCATTATCTTTATTTAATGCCTACAATCAGAACCGCCTGAGCAAAAAAGCCGTATCTCGTTTCTTTTTAACATGCGGTCAAATGACAAAAGACATACTCATTCACACAGCAGCAGATCTATCCGGAAAAGGAATCAATAAAAACACCCGGGCATTTATAAAATTTTTAAATTTTCTGATTATACGTTATAATGATTCATTTCTGCCAAAAAAAACCATCCCCCCGCTGATTGATGGGGATGATCTGATCAATGAATTCGGCTTAACCCCATCTCCCTTGTTTTCAAAAATCCTTCGCCATGTTGAAGAAGAGCGTTTTTCAGACAATATCACCACCCGCAACGAAGCGTTAATACTTGTGAAAGATTTTTTAAATCTAAAATAACCCTTCTTGACATTGCGGAATCATTTATATATTTCTTTTTCTTTAATTAATATAATTTCTTTATTATCTCAAAAATAATAATATGAATAAATATTGTACCATTAATTTGAAAAGGTGACCCAACGGTAACCAACTATTTTAAAGGAGTAAAAATATGAACGTATTGTTTTTCGGTCCTAATGGCAGCGGCAAAGGCACACAGGGTGCAATCTTAAAAGAAAAATACAAATTACCGCACATTGAATCCGGCGCGATTTTCCGAGTCAATATTAAAGGCGGCACTGAACTGGGTATGAAAGCCAAAGAATTTATTGATAAGGGTGAACTGGTACCGGATGAGATCACCATTCCGATGATTCTATCCCGCTTACAGGAAGATGACTGTAAAAACGGATGGCTGCTTGACGGGTTCCCGAGAAACAAAAACCAGGCGATCAAACTGGATGAAGCATTAAAAGCAGCGAACATGTCGCTGGATATCGTTGTTGAGATTCTTTTAGACCGTGAAATCGCCAAAAACAGAATTATGGGTCGCCGCCTGTGCGTCAACGACAATAACCATCCGAACAATATTTTCATTGATGCCATTAAACCGGACGGAGACAAATGCCGGGTATGCGGCGGTGAATTAACATCCCGTGCTGATGATCAAGATGAAGATGCCATTGATAAACGCCATTCCATCTACTATGACACGGATACCGGCACAATGGCTTCAGCATACTATTTCAGAGATCTTGCTGAAAATGACGATTCAATGAAATACATTACCCTTGAAGGCAAAGCAGCCCTTCCGGATGTAACCGCGGAACTGGTTTCCAAGCTATAATTTTTTTTTACTTGCAAAAACAATTCTTTCTATTTAAATAATATATCTTAACAAAAAAATTTTAGTAAAGGTGGTGAAGTTTTTGAAGGAGATTACAGTTAGGGTAGATGATAACGACATTGAACGCGCTATGCGCATTCTGAAAAAAAAGATTCAGAATGACGGATTGTTCAAACGTTTAAAACTGAAAAAGAACTATGAAAAACCAAGTGAATACAGACGGCGTAAAAAACGAGAAGCGTTAAGAAGACAACGCATTGCTGATTCAAAACGAAATTCCCGTCCTCGCCGTTATTAAACATTAAAGAAACAAGATTCGAAAAAACCCGGTAAGAATTTTATCAACGATTCTTCCGGGTTTTTTATGATATGTGACTTATGACACCCAAAGAATACGATCAATGCCTTGAGGAAATGTTTGGCCTGCACCGGTTTGGTATTAAGCTGGGCTTAGATGTTATCCGCCATATTTTAAATCACCTGAAAAATCCGGAAAACTCGTTTTCATGTATCCACATTGCCGGCACCAACGGGAAGGGCTCCATTGCCTCCGGCCTGGCAAGCATTCTTCAGTCCGCCGGATACAAGGTCGGTCTTTACACGTCTCCCCATTTAATCCGGTTTAATGAACGGATTACCATTAACGGCATTGAAGTGACAGACGAAGAAATTGTTTCATCCTATCAGACTGTCAAAGCCGTTCCGAAAGCAGACAGGGAGCCGACTTTTTTTGAATATACAACCGCCATGGCATTGCATTTATTTGGCAGGGCAAAGGTGGACTGGGCAATTATTGAAACCGGTATGGGCGGACGGCTGGATGCAACCAATATATTATCCCCTGCGTTGAGCATTATTTCCAATATATCCATGGAACACCGGTTTTATCTGGGCAACACCATCGCTGAAATCACCGGTGAAAAAGGGGGGATCATCAAACACAATACCCCGATTGTCACCGGCATAACACAAAAAAGTGCTGTTGCGATATTACAACAGATTACATCGAAAAAATCCGCGCCCCTGTATCGACGGGGAGAACATTTCAAGGTTCGCCGAAGTAAAAACGGCTATTTTTCTTATTCCGGCATTGATCACCAGTGGAAAAACATGAAAATCGGTCTTCCCGGAAACCATCAGGTCGACAATGCCTCACTGATTCTGGCAGCATGTGAAATCCTGATACAAAAAGGAATTTGCCTTGAGCTTGACCTGATCAAAAACTGCCTGGCAACCTATTCCTGGCCGGGCAGACTTGAAATTATTCCTGCAAAAGCAACCGTTAGCCCGGAGATAATTATTGACGGAGCACATAATCTGATGGCCGCACGAAAACTCGGTAAATTTCTTCAACAGGAATATTCCCATAAAGAACTCACATTGGTCATCGGAATTTTAGATGACAAACCGTTTGAATCGATCTTGCAGTCATTGCTCCCCTATTGCAACCGTGTCATTCTCACGGAGCCGGACATTGACCGGAGTCTTTCACCTGAAAAACTGCTGCCGTATACAAAATCCATTGTCAGTGACACGATTATTGTAAAAAAAGTTGCATCTGCAGTCAGCCATGCCATCGAAACCACAGTACCGGACGGAGCAATTTGTATTGCCGGTTCTCTTTATGTGGTCGGAGAAGCAAAACAGGCGCTTAATAAAATCGGGATTTAAGACTTATTCAGGCTTGACTAATTGACCGGAATTAATTATTTACAACATTACATGCGCCCGTAGCCCAGGGGATAGGGCGTCAGCCTCCGGAGCTGAAGATCGCAGGTTCGAATCCTGCCGGGCGTACCATTATTAAAACAGTGCGTTAGCCTCTTTTCATCCCCTCTTTTTTATTGCTTCAATTTCTTTTTCCAACCCTATTTCCAAACCATAGGCTTATTTTGCCACTCTACCCCCTCCTCCAAAAATCTTGATGCCCCCGGGTCTTTTTTTAGACGCCGGGTAGTGGTCACAATTTATTTTCAAAAATTTTATACACGATCGGCTGTCTTGGCTGAGATCACGGTAAATTTGTTCTATTCAATTTGACTGGCGGGCACGGTGGCCCGCCCTACGGCAACACGCATCGTAGGGTCGGCCACCGTGCCGACCGTCAATGCGTCAACAGGCCCATGGTTA
>JAQIBZ010000262.1 GCA_027858815.1 Desulfobacteraceae bacterium | reverse complement strand
TATGTTTCATCTTAAATGTTAGATCTAAAAATCTTACGGTATATTGAATGCTGTGAATTTAGTAAAATGGACTAAATTTGCGTAATAAACTGTACATTCTACGGATTTAAAAAAGCATTTTTACCCATTTTTCGGAATTATTTCATTGAATTTTAATGAAATAAGTGATGTTTTTCGTGAAAATAAAAAAACCATAATCCCTAATAAATCAATAAAAATGATAAAAGATACAGCACTGGTACTGGAAGGCGGAGGCTTTCGCGGAATATTCACTGCAGGCATACTGGAGGTTTTTATGGAAAACAACCTCTATTTCGAATCGGTTTACGGAGTATCTGCAGGAGCAACATACGCTGCTTCTTATATTTCCCGTCAACCAGGTCGAAATCTTGAAGTCAATGAGTTGATTAACGACAAAAGATACTTGGGTTTTAAAAATCTATTGCGGGAAAGATCGCTTTTTTCATGGGACTTTATTCTGGAAGAAATCCCTCAAAAAATCATTCCTTTCGATTATGAAACCCTGAAAAATTCAGATAGTCAATTTTATGTAGGAGCTAGTAACTGCGAGACAGGTAAAGCGGAATTTTTCTTACTGTATAAAGCTGACAAACAAGATTTTAAAACAATCTTTACGGCAAGTTGCTCCCTACCTCTGATTGCTCCTGTCGTAAGATACAGGAATAAACAATTTCTAGATGGGGGACTGGCCGATTCTATTCCATTCAAGCAGGCATTAAAAAACGGACAAAGCAGAGCTTTGGTCATTCTGACCCAACCACGAGACTATCAAAAAGAGCCTCTGAAATACAAGTATTTATTCAAGTGGTTTTATCGAAAACACCCTAAAGTGTATGAGATGCTTTGCAGAAGAGCTGATAAATATAATGACGCACTTCGCCAACTAAAACAATTGGAAAAAGAAGGCATTGTTTATGTAATCCGACCGGATAAACCCATTGAAATCAAACGAATTGAAAACAATCCCGTAAAAACCAGAAAAGTATTTGAAGATGGCGTAAATGCGGGTAAAAAAAACATGACAAGTATAAACCGGTGGCTCAATAGTGCCGGGAACGATTATCCCTAATGTCGTGTATAAAATGACGCATAAGTTGAAACTGATTTTTGCTTTTTTCAAAAGGAGAAAAAGCGAGCATAGCCATAGCTACGTGAACTTTTTATAAGGATGAAAAAATGAAATTGAGTGATGCTTGGTGCGATATTTTATGCTTGACACGACAGTAGTATTAAGTTAATGTTTGGGTTTTAAAAATTAAGCTGATTTTCAATCATCTGAATAGTTAAACCGTTTTCAACATAAACAGCATCAACACCAAGTACACCAACTTCATGTATGTTTCTCATTTCATCATCATAAAACACCATATCAGAAAAAGGAATACCAGATTGACTCTGCAGCTTATTAAAATGTTTGATTTTACTGCCGGGATATATCTCCTTAAATTTAAACAGGTCCTCTATTTCAAATAATCGTAAAAGCTGCAAAGCCCAGGATGGCTCACCTGTCCTTGAAGCCAGAGCCAGCGTAAAATCATCAAGCGTTAATTGATTTAATATTTGGCAAACATCGGGATACAAAACAATTCGACTTCCATCTGCATCTTCTACGTGTTGATTGATTCTCCGGAAAGGAGGATTGGTATGATCGCACCAGGTACCACCGGCATTCCAAAGAGTAAAATCCAAATCAAAGACAAATAACTTTTTCATCCTACAAAAATAAAAAAACGGAGTGAATACTAAATCCACTCCGTTTTTTAATTATATACAATAAATTCTTGTCAAAAGAGTCAGAATTCATTTGGTGTCACAGCTTCGAACTTCCGGTCTCTAATATCCTGGTCCAAACTTCTGCCTTCTACCTCTTAACTAGTGTCTGTCCATAAAGTCCCGTTTACTGCGTTACGCCATTAGCGGAAATTGCTCATCCCGAAGTAGCTTTTGTAAGGTTATTTTAGACAAAAACCAACAAAAAGCACAATCGGGA
>JAQIBZ010000487.1 GCA_027858815.1 Desulfobacteraceae bacterium | reverse complement strand
AGATTAAGATTATGATGATGATTAAGATTATGAAAATGGAGTATTGGTATCATCAATTCAGTAGACCATGCCCTCTGGGCTTAACCCAATGCCTGGCCCTTTGGGTCAGGATTTTTACTATTTTTTTTTGTCGTTGCAAATAGCTGGGGACTTAAAGCAGCGTTCGGTCTTTATTTGATCAAAAACATCAGCTTCAAGGCCCATAGCCTTAGCACGTTCCACCCATTGCTTCCGGGCCAGAGCGCGCATGTCTTCAACATCGTCTGTTTCATCCATAATTTCCATGCCCATAAGCGTCTCAATTAAATCTTCTAGTGTCACCAGTCCATCCGTCTTTCCATACTCATTGACGACTATGGCAATATGCTGGCGTTTTTTAAGGAAATGCTCAAACAAAGCTGTCAACGATACTGACTCCGGAACTGCAAGTATTTCACGTTTCAATGCTTTGAGTTTTTCATCACCTCGCTTCTGTGCGGTGAAAATCAGAACATCCTCTTTAAGAACAAAACCAGTTATGTCGTCAGTATGCGTCCTGTAGAGCGGCAGGCGTGAAAATGGGGTATGAATTAATTGTTTCAATGAATCAATTATCTTCATGTCCTCGGCGAGTGCTGAGATTACAACACGTGGCGTCATGATATCGGCCACTTTTAGCGAATCGAACCGGAATAGGTTTCGGATAATCCTTGATTCTTTACTGTGAATCTGTCCGGTCTCTACACCGGCCTGTGCCATGGCGATGAATTCATCTCTACTGAAAATATGTATGTTTTTTCCATGCGAAATAAATTTTGTCAGTCTCTCCGAAATCCACACGATTGGATAAAGAACCACAATCAGAGTGTTCACAAAAAGTGAAATTGGGCCTACTATTTTTGACCAGTAAACGACGCCTATGGTTTTAGGAACGATTTCGGAAAGAAAAAGGATCAAAATCGTCATGACAGCTGAGAATAAGCCAAACCAGGCACTTCCAAATACGACTGTCGCTTTGGCCCCGGCACCGATCGCACCAACCGTATGCGCAATAGTATTTAGTGTCAAAATGGCCGCAAGTGATCGGTCCACATTATCTTGTTTCAGTCGTTTCAAAAGCGCTGCATGTTTAGGTCGCTTTTCTTTCTGGCCTTCTATATATGAAGGTGTAATGCTTAATAGTACCGATTCCGCCACTGAACAGAGAAACGAAAAGACCAATGCCAGCAAAATATAGGCTACCAACAGCACACTATCAGCGTTCATATCTTCAATACTTCTTTCGTGTGAACCTTCTACGCCAGCGGCATGAGTCGAGATAGCCCACACCAATGACAATACAGGGACTGAAATCCAGGCCTTTCATTCCCTGGCGATCCTGCATTTCATCATATTTCGGTTCAAGGGCTTTGAGCACATCCGGCTGGCCCAATTTCCCGATAATTTTATTGTTTTTGTCATAAACCAGAACACCGCGATGCTTGTAACGATCCTGATCAAAGTTTTTTTGGGTCGCCTCTAATGCTTTAACAGCCTCGTACAGCGTGGCATCTTCGGAAACAGTGGCATAATCTGTTACAGAAACCATTAAATTTTTTATTTTGTACGATTTCACAATGGCCTCCTTTAATTATCTAATAAGTTGTTTTCACAACTAATAACTTTACTTGGCATAGTTTGATTTAATTAAATGAAAACATTATCCAAAACCAGAGATGACAAAGAAACCATTCCGATAAGCTCCCCCTGCTCTTCAACCGGAGCTCTTCGTATACCGGCCCGATGAATTAAGCGGGCAACATAGCGAATGTCCATATCAGCCGGAACTGTAATGACCGGTTTTACCATAATTTCATAAACATTTACCTCTGCAGAAAAACGCCCGGGGATTATCACTCCCTTGATTAAATCCTGGACGGCTAATATCCCCCAGGCATCATCAGCATGGCGTTTTTCCACTATCAGGGATGAAACTTGTTCAACCCGCATTTTTGCTGCGGCTTCTTTTGCCGTGGCCATACCATTGATAGAGACTATCCCCTTATGCATAACGTCTCTTGCCCGAACAATCGGAGTTTTTGTTGAAATCATAAATATTCTCCCTTTAAGATAATAAACCGGTGGTGCTTCACCATATGTCTTTTAAAAATACTGATCACGCACCTCTTTGACGAATCGCTTTATCTGGCTCTCCAATCCGATCACTTGTTCTACCGGTAAAACAAACGCTATGCCGGTTCCCGGTTGGTCAAATTTTCCTGCAATATGAATGGCATCTAAAATACCCTGGACAGAATGTTCTTCAATCAAAAAAAGAATGATGTCGGTTTGGGCCTCTAGGGTGAGGCCGAAAAAAGATTTTGCCTCACGGATGCCGGTTCCCCGCGCCGGAATAACTGTCGCACCGGTGGCCCCAGCCTCCTTGGCAGCATCAATAACCGGATCGGTTTTTTCAGTTTTAACTAATGCCAAAACAATCTTAAATCGCATTGGAACCCTCCTTGGAAGTTTTTTTGCTGCGGCTAACATACCACTGCACATATTGAGCATAGCCCATTACGGTAATAATAGGAAACAAACTTGCAAAAGCAATGAGTCCGAAGCCGTCTATGGCTGGATTCCGCCCGGGAACAGACGCGGACAAGCCCAGGCCGAGAGCGGCCACCAGGGGAACCGTCACCGTGGATGTTGTTACACCGCCGGAATCGTAAGCCAGAGGAATGATATTTTTGGGGGCGAATATTGTCTGAACGACAACTATCATATACCCGGCCAATATATATAAATAGAGCGGCGTGCCGGTGACAATTCGAAAACAACCCAGGCTGATGCCGAGTGATACGCCGATAGCAACGGTTATCCGCAATCCCCACTGACTGATGGTACCGGCGGAAACTTCATTTGCCTTATAAGCGACAGCGATAAGTGCTGGTTCGGCAATAGTGGTTGCAAATCCGATCATGGCGGCAAAAAGATAAATCCAGCCATAGGCCTTCCATTCCGGCTGGGCAACAGCTGCATCCGAGCCGTAAAGGAAAGTTGGGTCCGATAATTGAGCGGCCATTATTTTCCCAAGTGGGAACAAAGCCTTTTCAAGCCCGGCAAGGAACAGGGCCAGCCCGATGACTACATAAAATCCGCCGACAACGACACGTCGCAGGTGCGGAATCGGCTGACGCAATACCAGCAATTGAAAGCCGGTTATCAGGATAATAACCGGCAGCACATCCTGACAGGTGGTAAGCAGTATTTTAACAAAATCAATTAAAAACATATTTGGTTATCCTGTTTGCCAGCCGAAAACGATCAATCCATAGCCCAGTACAAATATAATGGGCAGCAATGAGGCCAGGGCAATAAGCCCAAAACCGTCAAGTAAGGGACTGCGTCCCTTTATAATCGATGCCAGTCCGACGCCAAGGGCTGTGACCAGAGGCACGGTTATGGTGGATGTGGTGACACCTCCGGCGTCATAAGCCAGGCCGATGATTTCTTTGGGAGCGATCATTGTCAGCAGCATCACAATAGAATAGCCTCCGATAATCAAAAAGTGGAGGGGCCAGCCGCGAATGATTCGCAATGTACCGATTAATATGGCAAAACCAACAGAAAAAGCCACACATAACCGAAGGCCAAGGGCATAACTTTTACGTGATTCTTCACCTGGGTCAATGAGATTGCCGTGTATGGCAATGTCTGCCGCCTCCCATGATACAGCAATAAGCGCAGGTTCCGCAATAGTAGTCGAAAAACCAAGTGCAAAGGAAAAAGACATCAACCAGAAGATGCTTCCTTTACGAGCCAGAGCATGCGCCATTGTCTCACCAATTGGGAAAAGTGCCATCTCAAGCCCCTGAATAAAAAGGCTTAATCCGATCACCACCAGAAGAGCGCCGAAAAGCAATTCACCCAGTTGCGGGAGTGGTTGCCTCAGTACAACAAGCTGGAAAAAAGCAATAACCAGAATAATAGGCAGCAAATCTGTAAACGCGTCTCGCAATTTTTTCATTTGTTACTCATTTATGATGGCGTCCGGTTCTTTTAAAACGTCAGGCTAATGAGACGACAAAATTCTTCCCATTTCAAAAAACAGGTCCTGCTCACGGATTATACCCACCACATCACCCGATGATCTGACAATAATTCTTCTGGCCTTATTTTTTATCATGAGATAGGCCGCCTCCATGAGGGAAGCATTGCCGTCTATAGCAAACGGCGCCGGAGACATGACATCCCTGATTTTCAAAGTTGCCGTTTTCTCTATTTCCTGACTGAACATCCCTTCCCAGAACATAGGAGAATACTGAATGGCATCAGCCATGGATGGTTTTGGCGCAGACAAATAAGCCGGCATTATCATTTTCAGCAAATCGGCAATTGACAGTATCCCTTCTACCTTTTTATTCCTGTCCACGACCAGAACGGAACGGTGGCCGGTCTCCATGATACTGGCAGATGAAACTTTTGACTCAAATGATTTTCTCAATTCAAGAATGGCGTCACCAACACTTGTTTCACCGCTTAATGTCGTATAATCGGCAATGGGTATCATAACATGTAAAACATTTCGTTCGCTGTATTTTTCATCCTCCGCTGTTTCCCGGTGATGGTATGCCTCTTTTATTTTACCTGCCAGAACATCAATATCGCACGGTTTTGTTAAATAATCAAAAGCCCCTTGCTTTTGGGCCTGTCTGGCGGAGGGCAGCGCACCATGTCCGGTAAGCATGATTACCGGAATTTCGGATTTTTGCTTTTTGATTTCCTTTAAGGTCTCATGGCCGTCCATTCCCGGCATTTTAATATCCAATATAATAACATCCGGATTTTCACTCAATTTTTTCAGGGCAGCCTCACCGCTGGCCGCCATGATGGTATCGAATCCCCGCCGACGCAATATTTTATTTGTGGTTTCCCGAAACCGTCCTTCATCATCCACCATTAATACTTTTATTTTTTTATCCATTATTTAACTCCTTTTACAAGATAAGGGGCAATAGTGACTTAAAAAACAACACCATTACGCCGATGCTCCCGCCGATTACTACAACTGTCTGATTCCACCGAAAATCACAGGACGTTGTGAGCCCCATGCCGATCAACACCCATTTCCATGGTTCCGTCAACCAGACGAACAGCGGAATCCAGGCTGCCAGCAACGTCACCCCGGCGGCAAATGCGTATATGCTAAACAACCGGGGAAATGTTACGATTTTACCAAAAAACAGGGTCATCAGTATATATCCCAAACCGGCGGCTATAAATGGCATGCCGACGGCATTGATAAACAAAATACCACCGTTTAAAATCTGACCGGAAGATGGACGGGTCAACAGACTGGCTCCGGCAAAAAAAGCAGAGGAAACCAATAAAAACCCAAGGGGTTGTTTAAAACCGGTCTCCTGCTAGTCCCTGAAAAAAGCACCGGGTTCGCCCAGTACCTTTGCGAGACTTTGAAAATAAAACCCTACAGAAAAATTATTGTTCGCCTGTTTCATCATGGCCGCCTAAAATATGCCGGTTTTATAAAATACACCGACAACCAGCATAATAATCGTTAATACAAAGAAAAATGACCGTTCCGCCTGTTTGGTAAAATAAAACCGGCCGTCCTTGTAGCAGATGCTTTTCTTTAGATTTTCACCCTGTTTTTGCGATTGATCATTCATAGAAATTTTCCTTTTTATATATCTTTAAAATAGATCATTGACTATTTGTTGTTTGGACGAAAATCTGAAATTTTATTTTCGGTCATTGCGAGGGAGGCACGACCGAAGCAATCTCATGAAATAGGGGATTGCTTCGTCGCTCGTTCCTCTCTCCTCGCAAAGACAAACCAAAGGTTTTCGGTCAATCCACTTTAAAACCCTGCCAATCCGCCAAACCCCCTGAACGACCAGTAACCCGCGGTCAGAAGTACAAGCACAATATTTGAGATAAACCAGATGGGAATCCCGACCCGGACATAATCTTTGGGCTCCAGATACCCGCTGGCATAAACAATGGCATTGGGTGGGGTTCCGATAATCAGGCAATAGGCCATAGACGACGAGATAGCCGTTGACATAGCGATAAACGGCAGGAATGTGGAACCCGGATGGACAATACCGGCCATATTCAGGGCAATGGGCCCCACCGCAGCTGCAGCCGGACCGTCAGCCATCAAATTGGTCATGACGGCGGTGAGACCGTTTGATACCGCCAGTAAAGGAAGGCCGGCATCCAGCCCAAGGGGTGCAATTCCGTCAATCACAGAACGTGCAATCCAGTAAGCGGCCCCGGTTTTATCCAGAATTCTGCCGAATATAATGGCACCGGCATACAGCCAGACCACCCCCCAATCGACTTTTTCCTGATAATCCCGCCAGTTCACCACACCGGCAAACAGATAGGCCACCGCACCGGCCACCGCCACGACACCGATACCCAGCCGAATGGGCATAATTCCCATCTGATAAAATGTTTTTTCCGTAAACCAGCCAAACACCATGATTACAAAAATGATCAGCGCCAGTATTTGTTGTCTGTTCCACCCGCCCATTTTACCGATCTCACCTTTTAAATGCTCCATGGCTGGTGCCAGGGAATGAATTTTGGGTTTAAACCGCCAGTTGACTACGAACCAGGTCAAGGGAATCATAATCAGAACAAACGGAAAACAATAGGTGACCCACTGGAAATAGCCGATATCCAACCCGAACATATCATTTAAATAGGTCATCATGATAACGTTTCTGGCACCGCCGGAAGGAGCGCCCGGGCCACCGATATTGCAAGCCATGGCAATAGCGATCATCAACATCTTGGCCAGTTCCGGATCTTCCGGAATTTCCTTTGTCAGACTGTTCTGATAAAGCAGTATCCCAATGGGAAGAAACATGGCGGCCAGTGCGTGATCTGAAATAAACGCCGCCAGAGGAGCAATAATAATAAAAAATATCAGAGTAATCCATTTCACGCTCGGCTTTGCCAGTTTTTTGAAAATCATCAGACATACCCGCTTGTCCACACCGGTTTTGACAAACGCGGCTGCAAACATGAGACTGCCCATGATAAACCAACAGGCATCACTCCAGTATAAACCGGCAACTTCACTCCGGCTTACCACCCCGGTAAACACGAGAATCAGGCCGATGCAAAACGCCACCCCCGGCAGCGGAATACATTCGGTCAAAAAACAAAGCACCACAAATACCGTCATGGCAATGGCCACTTTCACCTGCCATGCGCCTTTGTCCGCTTCCTTTTTATCTTCAACGCTTAAATTTTCATATTTTAGATCGCTTTTCCTGAGGTCAACAGCAGACTGCATGATCTGCTTAAACCGGTCCGCCGGCACCTGGGTGTCAATATAGTCTTTTGCTTTTCCTATATTTTTTTCATCAGCGGAAATGCTGTATTTTTTACACCATTTCAAATCCCGGCTCAACAACCGTTCTTTTGAAAGGGCCCCCATATCCATGTTCTTTTCCATCATCTGAGCAACCAACAACTGCCACTGTTCCACTTCATTGCTCTGAGCGCTAAACAATTCTTTGGCAATAAAATTTTTCACCATTTTCGGCCCGACAAGATATTCCATGCCCACATCTTTCATTCCATATGGAGTGGGCATTGCTAAAATCAGACCAAACAGCACAACTGGAATAATAAACATTTTCCAGTCCACATATTTATCATATCCAGTAACTTTAGGTTTATTTTTTCGACCAGCCATTTTTTCTCCTTTAAGATTGACACCCATATAAAAAGTCAGCTCTAGATGGCAAAGGAAAAAGTTCAAGTTCAAGGCATCGCAAATCCCGAAGAATGAGGCGTACTTTTCGTACGCCGAAGTGATGAGGGATGCAGCGTAACGCAGAAATTGGACTTTTTACAAAGCCATCAGTCTTTACCGTCTTTATCAAACACAGCCATGGGGTGACTGATTATCCGATCCACCTGGACCTTTCGAATCTTATTTTCCATAGCCTGCTTTTTGGCATATGCATTTTCCACCTTTTCCAGAATTTCCGGAATGTCGCACGGCTTTAACACATAATCAAATGCCCCCATCTTCAGGCCGACCACTGCAGAATCAACGGACCCGTGACCGGTGAGCATAATCACTTCAATCAACGGATATATCTGCTTGATTCTTTTAAGAGTTACCTCACCGTCCATGCCCGGCATCTTCACATCCAGAATCACCACATCCACCGGTGCTTCATCAATAATCCGCAATGCTTCTACACCACTGGCAGCTGTTTTCGTTGATATGCCTCTTTTTTCCATTAATGCTTTAGTCGTCTTTAAAAAACGTTCTTCATCAACCACGATCAGGAGATGCACGGTGCACATATAACATACCTCATTGATTTAAATTAGCAC
>JAQIBZ010000212.1 GCA_027858815.1 Desulfobacteraceae bacterium | reverse complement strand
GGAGTAGGCTGATCGCTTCATTTTCGCAGGTCAGGTTTTTTGTCCGGCGATTGACTGAGAAGCATCAATGCCTCAACATCCGCCAGATCTTTTGTTCGTCCTGTTGCCCGCTTATTTCGGAGGAGATCATCGACCGATGGGATGTGAACACGAATGCCTTCAATAACGTGAGAAAGCGGGGGTACCCGTGGGCGGCCAGGGCGTATGCACCAACAAGCATGAACTTAGGGAACTTCCAAATATTAATATACCAAACTTGCTTGCCTTTTTGCTCGTCTTCTTCGTTGTGTCAACAGTTACATAACTAGTTATGCGCCTGTTGACGGGCCTTGAATACGACCA
Source organism: Desulfobacteraceae bacterium (assembly GCA_027858815.1). GTDB lineage: Bacteria > Desulfobacterota > Desulfobacteria > Desulfobacterales > Desulfosalsimonadaceae > SURF-3. The sequence goes on along the minus strand of JAQIBZ010000212.1, from coordinate 4,748 downwards.
AAAATTCTGCGCAATGTCGGTATATTAATATTTTCCACTTCCCTTAAAGCCATAATAAATATGATTTGAAATATTTAGAGAACACCTGAAAAATGATGATTCAGACACCCGGTATCAGCCGGGGGAAAATATTATTATCTATTATCAGCGGTATTGCGCTTACTATTGTATTTCCTGTTGCAGGGTTTTCTTATGTCGCATGGGTTTCCCTGATATTTTTGCTTTTTGCCATTCGCGATACTTCTGTCAGGGATAGTCTGATCTTAGGGGGGCTGTCCGGAATGGTCCACTTTGCCACTTTGCTATACTGGCTGGTGGGGACAATGAATATTTACGGATACCTGCCGTTGTGGCTGAGTGTGATTATTTTTATCCCGCTGGTGTTCTATTTATCCCTGTATGTGGCGGCATTTGCCGGATTGGTCAGTGTCTTTTGTTCAGGTTCATTTTTTTCGCTGTTTTTGATTCCGGTTTTCTGGGTGAGCCTGGAGTATGTGCGGTCATTTGCTTTGACCGGGTTCCCATGGGGATTGATTGGCTATACTCAGTTTACCCAACTGAAATTAATCCAGATATCGGATATTTTCGGCGTGTATGGGGTTTCTTTTGTCATTGTGCTGACAAATGCCGTAATATTTTTTGGCCTTCTCTATCTTAAAAAGGAAAAATACCAGGGCTACGATATAAGTGCCCGGAAAGTAATTTTATCTTTTGTGATGATGGCGTCTGTGATCGCACTGATTATAGGGTATGGAAATGCTTGTTTGAAATCAGCAGATAAAATGATGGCAGAATCGGAAAAATTGAATGTGGCGGTGATTCAGGGAAACATTGAACAGTCCGCCAAATGGGATTTAAAGTTCAGGATCGATACCATTGAAAAATATATCAGGCTGTCGGAACAGGCGTGCGAGGCACATCCGGATTTAGTTGTGTGGCCGGAAACCGCCACGCCGTTTTATTTTAAATATAATATCGAGATGACAAAAATGGTGTTGCAGGCCATGCGGGCCATGGGCACCTATTTTGTTGTGGGCAGCCCGGCCGTTGAATTTGCAGAGTCTCATGAATATTTCTATAATAGTGCGTATCTGGTGACGCCGGATGGCGATATTGCGGCCAGAAATGACAAGGTCCATCTTGTGCCTTTTGGTGAATATGTTCCGTTTAAGAAATGGCTGCCGTTTATCAATCATTTAGTTGCACAGGTCGGAGAATTTAAAGCCGGGAAAAAAGGAGATACGTTAAAATGGGCTCCGGCGGATATCGGTGTGCTGATCTGTTATGAAGTCATTTTTCCGGAACTGGCAAGAGAAAGTGTGGCAAATAATGCCGGACTTTTGGTAAATATCACCAATGACGCCTGGTTTGGAAATAGCAGCGCGCCGTATCAGCATTTTTCAATGGCAGTATTCAGAGCGGTTGAAAACAGACGATCTCTAATTCGGGCGGCCAATACCGGGATCAGCGGATTTATTGATCCGGCGGGAAGGGTTTTAAGCCAATCCGGACTTTTTAAAGATGCGGCCATGACATATTCGGTGCCGGTGATAAAAAAACATACCTCAATATATACCCGTTACGGGAATCTGTTTGTTCTGGGTTGCTTTATTGTTCTGGCGGTTATTATAATGATAAAATTAGCAAGGCAGGTGGTTAGGAAGAAGGCTGAAGGCTGAAGGAAGAGACTGAAAAGGCAAAAAAAACTCAGTGGAAAAATATTATCCCTGCGTGCAGAACAATGTGCGGGAGATTGAATAAATAAAGGGAGAGGCATCATGGCATTAGATTTAAAACAGGTCGTTAAGGGGTTTTATGAACAGCTGGAAAAGTTAAAGGAGTATCTTTGACCTTCCGGCAAAACAAGAACGGCTTGATGAAATTGAAAATATGATTGCCAAAGAATCGCTTTGGGAAGATCCGGGAAAAGCGAAAACAATTTTAAAGGAAAGGTCGATCCTTACCGGCACAATTGAACACTGGCATTCTCTGGCTGGGGACGTTGAGGAATGCGAGGTTCTGTTTGATCTGGCAACAGAAGAATCCGATGAAAAATCCCTTGAAGAAGCGTATACGCTTTCGGAAAAACTTGAAAAAAAGATAAAAAGGTTTTCCGTTGAGTTAATGCTGAATGGTGAAGATGACAAAAACAATGCCATCATGTCCATTAATGCCGGTGCCGGGGGGACAGAAGCTCAGGACTGGGCGGAAATGCTGTTTCGGATGTATTCCCGGTGGATCGAGCACAAAGGATTCAAGCTTAGCATGATTGATTATCAGGCCGGAGATGAGGCCGGTATCAAGGGCGTCACTTTTTCCGTGACCGGTATTTATGCCTACGGTTATCTGAAAACGGAAAGCGGCGTTCACCGGCTTGTGAGGATCTCGCCTTTTAATGCCAATGGGAAACGGCATACGTCATTTGCATCCGTGTTCATCTATCCGGAACTGGATGAAGCGATAGAGGTGGAAATTGATGAAAAAGACTTGCGGATAGACACATTCCGGGCCAGCGGGGCCGGCGGTCAGCATGTGAATAAAACCAGCAGCGCCATTCGGATCACCCATTTGCCGACAAATATTGTGGTGCAGTGCCAGCAGGAAAAATCACAGTTGCGAAATAAGGAGCTGGCGATGAAGGTGCTGGGTGCCCGTCTGTATCAGATGGAAAAAGATAAGCAGAAGAAGAAACTTCAGGCAATGCATGATACGAAAGATGAAATTGCCTGGGGGAGCCAGATTCGGTCTTATGTCATGCATCCGTATCAGATGGTCAAAGATCACCGGGTTAATATGGATGTTGGAAATGTGGATAGTGTTTTAGACGGCAATCTGGACCCGTTTATTGAGAGTGTGCTTCTTTCCGGAAAAGCATAATCTTCCAAATAAGTCATCCGTAATCGATTGAAATGATAGACAACTTATTTGCCGATACAGTGGTGAATCGTCACCATGAAAAGCTTTTTATGAAACCGATTGAGATTATAAATGAATTTTATTCACCTGGTACAAAAGCGAATGATATCCTCGTAAGGCATTCTGAAGCAGTCGCTGAAAAAGCCCTTTGCATAGCTGAAAGAATATCGGATGTAAAGATTGATACACAGTTTATTGAAGAAGCGGCCATGCTTCATGATATCGGTATTTTTTATACAAATTCACCGTCGATCGGATGTAATGGGAAATACCTCTATGTGTGCCATGGGTATCTGGGGCGTAAGCTGATGGAAGATATGGGATATCAAAGGCATGCACTGGTTTGTGAACGGCATGTGGGTGCCGGTTTAAGTGTTGGTGATATTATACAGTTTAATCTGCCCCTTCCAGAACGAAACATGGTGCCGGTCACGCTCGAGGAGCAAATTATCTGCTATGCGGATAAATTTTTTTCCAAAAACACGAACAAAAAATCTAAAGCGATGGAAGTGGAAGTGGTTGTGAAAAAAATTGAAAGTTATGGATTTGAGCAGGTGAAACGGTTTAAGGCGTGGGTGGATTTGTTTGAAACAAATGGTCAAAATGAAATTTGATAAAGGCATCTTTGTTGGATTTACAAAAAATACTACGGTTTTATTTTATTACAGATGAACATGCATTGGATTGCCCGCCGTTAAGGCAGGTGGAAATTGCGATCATTGCCGGTGCTTCTGTGATCCAGTACCGTAACAAATCATTTTTACCAAAAGATCTCAAAGAGCTTGAAGTCATCCGGGATTTATGCCGGACAAACTCGGTGCCGCTGATTATCAATGACAATATTATTCTGGCAAAAGCAGTGGATGCCGACGGTGTCCATCTCGGGCAAGCCGATGAGGATGTTTCGATTGCCAGAAATATCATGGGGTCGGGGGCGATCATTGGTATTTCTGTGTCAACCCTTGAAGAGCTTGCAAAAACAGATCTTACGTTTGCGGATTATATCGGTACTGGTCCGGTTTTTGCAACAAATACCAAAGTTGACGCCAGTCCGGTGATCGGTCTTGCCGGGTTGCAGGCAGTTGTCGAAAGCTCAACGATCCCGGTGATTGCTATCGGGGGGATTGATGTGTCAACCGTTGATGACTGTTTTTTTCATGGCGCTGCCGGTATTGCCGTAATCAGTTGTATTACCCGGGCAAAAGATCCCCTTTTTGAGGCAAAAAAACTGGGCAGGATGTGTGGGTGCGATCCGCGAGTTTTGAGGGGAGGCTGGGATAATGAATTCGGCCTTATTGACAAACTGACAGCAGGGATGACATCTGCAGATTCTGTTTCTTCCGGTTTTACTCCTTCCGGTTTTACGTCATTCGGGCTTAAAGTTCCGCCGGGTGATGATGCAGCCTTGTTTGAAACAATTGCCAATCCGGTGATTACCACCGATACCCAGAAGGAGAATATACATTTTCGGCGAGACTGGCAGGCACTTGACGAAATCGGACAAAAAGCAGTGGAGATTACGTTCAGTGACCTGGCGGCATCATATGCGCAGCCAATAAGCCTTTTTGTTAATCTGTCGATTCCCTCGTATATGATTGATCCGGATATTGAAAACTTATATTCAGGAATTGGCCGGGTGCTTAAAAGACATCAGGCAACCCTTGGCGGGGGGAATATTTCATCCGGGCAGGAATTTTCTATTGACCTGTTTGCTTTAGGCCAGGGGCATTCGGATATTTTTCCGTTGCGGTCAAATGCGCGGTGCGGTGACGGTCTTTATGTGACCGGATCTTTGGGCATGGCCAGTGCCGGACTCCAGTGCCTGAAAAATG
>JAQIBZ010000199.1 GCA_027858815.1 Desulfobacteraceae bacterium | reverse complement strand
CAGATAGGCGACTGATTATATACAAAATATTTAGGAATTACGATGTTTTAAGTAATGCATTACGTCTTCGGAGGTCCATAAAGCCGGATCTTTTGAATCCGGTGTGATTATGTGATTCTTTTTTTTGTTCTCAGCGAATCGGTCTAAATATATGTAAATGAATAATAAAACAAATGGACCCAGCACAGTATAAACTGATAAAAGACCAATTACTAATACCATTTCCGGGGTTAACATGATTCTCTCGCAATCCTTTTTCTATTTACAATAATCCATTTAAACCGCTACCTTCTTACAAAGAGTAAATTTAATTGTCAACATATGATTAATGGATGATATTGCTATTGCAAAAACAATAATGGGAAATTCTTTTTCTTATGCAAAAACTGCCGGGAGCTGATATTAACCATTTAAAAATAATAGTAAACGCGACACCCCTGCTGAATATATCTACGGGTATTGGCAGGTATTTCAGATCCCTTTATTCGGAAATCAGTCTTCAATACCCTGAACTGGACATAAAATATTTTAACGGCATTGGCATAGATAATAAAATGCCGAATTCTCCGGAAGGAAAAAGTGCCTGGTCCGTTGCAGCAAGTATTGCATGGAAGCTGCCTTCAATTTTCCCATATCTCGCACGTGTTGTGATGCATGAAAAAAGAGCAAAGCGATTTTTAAGACTGTCCAAAGGATTTGATATCTACCATGAAGGAGGATATTTCCCGTTTAAAGCCGCGAAAAATGTCAAAACCATATTTACCATTCACGACATCTCTTTAAAGACATTACCCGGTTTTCATCCCAAAGAGAGGGTGCGTTTTTTTAACAAATATTTTGAAAATTCATTGCAAAATATTGATTCAATTATCACTCCATCGGAATTTTCGAAAAAAGAAATAATCAGAGAATATCCCCGAATCAATAACAGGATAAATAAAAGGATGAATACCGGGATTCATCCTGTCCACCTTGGTTTTGACAAACATATTTTTTTCAGGCAACCTGAAAAAACAGTCGATTCATTGAAAATAAAACTGAAGCTGCCTGAAAAGTATATACTTTTCGTGGGTACGTCCGATCCCAGAAAAAATATTCAATCAATCATCAAGGCAATGGCGGTTTTGCCTGAATCGATAAAACTTGTTTGTGCCGGGTGGGCCGGATGGTCGAGTATAAAAGGAATACAACCCGCCGGTACGAATATGAAAGATCGAATTTTTTTTGCAGGGTATCTTACTGATACAGAACTTGCCGTTCTTTATTCAGGTGCAAGAGCATTTGTATATCCGAGTTTTTACGAAGGATTCGGTCTGCCGGTGCTTGAAGCCATGGCCTGCGGGTGCCCGGTTATTTGTTCAAATACTTCTAGTTTGCCGGAAGTTGCCGGTAATGCGGCGATGACATGCAACCCAAATGACATTCACTGTCTGGCAGATTCAATTGAGAAGGTCTTTGCCTCAGATGGTTTGTACGAAGAAATGAGTTTAAAAAGCCTTGAACAGGCAAAAAAATTTAGTTGGGCAAATGCGGCTGAAAAAACTATAAAAATTTTTATAGATACCCTTCAATGTTGAATTCAAAAATTTAGTAACCATGAATATACATGATTATAGCGATATATCAGGCAATCAGAACAAAACAGTACTTATGGGCTGTACCCAACCCTATTGGTCTGCTCTTCAAGTGGGTAGTCAGCATCTGGCCAGGCAGTTTGCCAGAAATGGTTGGCATGTTCATTATTTTTCTGCGCCCATTTCGCTCTTGCATTTACCTAAACTGTTTAATTCCGAAGTAATTAAACGACTGAAAAGCTCGGTTCACTATCCTACGATTCATGAACATGGAATGATTCAATCTTATGTGCCTTTTTCCTTAATAGCCCCGGATGGACGGTTTCTTCTAAGAAACAAAGTTGTGACCCATCACTGGTTTAAAACGATGGTGCCATCATTCAATCATCTTCAGCACAAAATGGGCATTGGTCAAACTACAATATTATACATTGATAACCTTTCTTATCATTTTTTGCTCGATCAGCTCAAATATCAGAAAAGTATTTTCAGAGTGATGGACATGCATGACCATTTTTCCGGGTGGGAGGGAAAGGCTTTTGGTCTGGCCCAGAAAATTGCCCGGCAAGCGGACGTAACAGTATATTCAGCTAATGGTCTAAAGAGCTATGCAGATACCCTTGGTGCCAGGAGGATATCGTTTATGCCGAATGGGGTGGATTTTGATTTTTTTCAGGTTGAACAGCCTGCAGGACAGAAGCACCCGATGCTGCAAAATATTCCGGGTCCAATTTTTTTATACACCGGAATGATTGATTCGCGCTTTGATGTTCGGCTGATACGATCCGTTGCTAAAACATTACCCAACGTCTCATTTGTTTTTACCGGTCCCTTTGATATCGTGGGTGCGCTAAATGATATGCCGGCAAATGTTTATTTCACGGGTCCGGTGCCACATGATCAACTGCCATGGCTGATGAAATCCGTCAAAGCCGGTTTGATTCCGTTTGACGTAAAAAATCAAAGGGACTTGATTCAGGGTATCCGACCATTAAAACTCTTTGAATATATGGCTTCAGGGCTTCCGGTAATATCCGCCAGATGGCCGGAGATTGAAAAAATAAACAGCCCGGCCTGGCTGTATGATAATGAAACGGAGTTTGTGGCGTTTGTTCATAAAGCTATTCATAATGAATATGAGCCAATGAGCCATTTGAATTTTGCCCGTCAGCATGACTGGAATCAGTCGTTTAAAATTATGTTAAAGACGATATATTCATGACCGATGTTTAAAGCCTTGGAATTTAGTTAATGGTTTGTTCGTTTCAGACCGGCAAAATGCTCTCTATTATGATGCGGCAAAACGGTCTGGATGGATTCCGGCTTGCGCCGAAATGCAGATATGAAATTTTTTGACATAATCCCGAAAAAACGTTATCTATTCGCTGGATTTGAATTCCAACCTATGATTTTTTACAGTCAAATTGATATGTTTAAAGAAAGGACATTATTGAATGAACCGGATAATAGAAAAAAGACGAACCATTCTCTGGCATGCGACTACGATGCTACTGTTTATGGGGATATGCCTCAACCCTTTTGCCGTCAGCCGAGCTGAAAGCGGGACTGTCAACGTGATTCTGGAAACAAACATGGGGAATATTACCTTGTCTTTGTTCCAGGATGAAGCGCCTGTCACTGTAACCAACTTTCTGCGCTACGTTGATGAAGGATTTTACGACAGCACCATTTTTCATCGTGTGGTCGCAGGATTTGTCATTCAGGGCGGCGGCATGGATGTGCAGATGAATTCCAAACCGACTCATGCCCCGATAGTAAACGAAGCAAGCAATGGACTTTTCAACGATGCATACACAATCGCTATGGCCCGGACCACAGACCCGGATTCCGCCACATCTCAATTTTTTATAAACCTGGTGGACAACAACGCATTGAATCACAGCGACACCAGCGATGGATATGCAGTTTTCGGTGAGGTAATCGAAGGAAAAGATGTGGTGGATGCCATCGGCGCGGTTTCCACCACCACATCCGGCGTTTATAGCAATGTGCCGGTGAATACCATCACCATTCAAAAAGCCGTCAGGTCAGACGTGAAAGAGGATGGCAGTAACAGTGGGGGCGGTGGTTGTTTTATTTCCGTATTGGCGGTTGAGTAAGAAGCCTTTGTCGACCCTTGCCGGTCCCGTGCCCGACACCGGGCAAACGAAATGTTTCAATGAGACAGGAGAAGCAGCACAAGGATGATGTGCCGAATTATGCCAATCCACATGATGCGGACAATGAATACATTAAATAAGGACAGGATAAGTCTGTGAAAATAATGGCTGAGGGAATGGCTATATTGTATTCCATTTATTTGTTAATTTTGAAAATTGAGAATCATTAATATGATATTACGACAAGTCTATATTTTCGGCATGATAACCGTAATTTTTTTTTCAGTCGCTGCGATTGCGGAAACAGTAAAAACAAAGCTATATATCCCCGAACTTGAGGTAACGAGCGGTCAGGCTATTCCGGTGCCTGTTAAAATTGACCCGGCTGATAAGCTGGCCGGGATTAAGCTGGTGCTTGAATACGACCCGAATCTTTTCAGGTTTGAAAAAGTGGAGAAAACAAAGCAATCTGCCGGATTGATGCATGTGGTCAATGACCAAAAACCCGGGCATCTGATTATTGTGATGGCCGGTGCCAGAGGAATCACAGGGAAAGATATTACCATTCTGTTTATTCATTTCACGGCGCTGCCCGATGTTTCAGAAACACATATCGGGAAAATCAACATAACGGAAATCGAGCTCATGACTGATTCGCTCAAAGAAATCCCGTGTGCACTATCGAATAGCTCGATCACGGTT
>JAQIBZ010000154.1 GCA_027858815.1 Desulfobacteraceae bacterium | reverse complement strand
CTATCAGGTGAAGCTTTCAAGAATTGAACGAGGGTTTGTGATTCCGACAGTTGATGAGCGTTTTCAGATCGAAAAAGCACTAAACTTAATCAATGGAATCACCTGGAAGATTGCCAAATAAAATGCCGAATAACAGCCTTTTAATAGATATCCGCACCGATCATTCAAAGCAGGGCCGCAGGCTGTTTCTGACTATCAATAATGACAAAGACGTTTTCATTGACGCGAAAACCTGCGCGGAATGGAGTTCTTTATCTCTTCGGACAATCCGCGAGCTTCTCAAAGATCCGGAAAACGCGATACCGCATTATAAAATCGGGGGGAGGGTGCTGATAGCATGGCCGGAATTCAAACGCTGGATGGACGGGTATAAAGTGGGGGGCCTTAATAATGGTTGCAACATTGCCGAAAGGATTTTGAAAAGAAAAAATGGTTAATTCCCAAAACACAAACAAGCAGCAAGAGCCGCAAGGTAATTTCAAAGATTATATCCGGCAGGCAATCGAGGGCCAATCAGGTGAAATCCGTCTTGAATGTCCAGATTGTGATAGCAGCGGAGAAAAAACATTGTGCGTAAATGTCGATACTGGAAAATTTATCTGTCAGCGATGCGGTGAAAAAGGGGATGTTTCAGCCTCTTCAAAAAATAATAGGCCAGATGATCAGACAAACCCTGAACGTTTATGGAATTTATTAAAACCCGCTCTATGGCATCCTTACTTAAAAGCAAAAGGTGTAAAAGACCACGGCTTAAGGGTGATGGAACCGCCAGAGGGGTCAAGGATTTTGGCTATTCCGCTTTATATCGGGGATATTCTTGTTGGTATCCTTTATATAGATGCGAACGGCAAAAAAAATCTGCTCAGTAAAGAAAAAGGTGGAATCAAAAAAGGTGCATCTTTTCAAGTCGGCAATGGTTCAGGCAATATCGTTTATGTTTGCGAGGGGTATGCAACCGCAGCAAGCACTTATGAGGCTACCGATGGTATCGTTTATATGTGCGTTGATGCCGGGAATCTTATCCATGCAGCCAAAAATTTACGGGAAAAATATCCGGATCATGAATTTATCTTTTGTGCGGACAATGACACCGGGAAACCTGAACATGATAAGAGTTATAACATCGGATTTATCAAAGCGATTAAGGCATCTAAGGCAGTTGGGAACAGTAAAGTAGTTATGCCTGAGCAAGCAGGGTTTGATTTTAATGATCTTCACTTAAAGGAAGGCCTGGAAGCAGTCAGGGAACGATTGATGGCTGCGACAAATGATTTTCCTGAGGTTGCAGATGATACGGTTTTTAATGCTGAGAATGAAGAAGATGCAGCAGATAGAATTAATGCCAGAAAAGATTTTGAGGAACAAATTAACAGCACAGATGACTTCGAGGAACTCACTGAAAATCTTTTTCGGAAAATAAAAAAGTCAAATCAGACTGAGGCTTCAAAATATCACCTGTATAAAAAAACAGCTAAAAAAGCTGGAGTTCCTGTCCAGATGTTGATGGATCTTGACAAAGCAAGGGAAGAATCTGGACCGGGACAACAGATTGATATTATCGAAGAAATTATTAAAAAGCTGGGTGCTGAAAATATCCTTCATGCCATGGGTTTTGTTTGGATGTGGCGGCAATCCGGTGTCTGGATGCAACTTGATGACCGCGAGGTTAAAAGATTAATTCAGGATAAGTTAAAAAATTCCGGAACTGACTTTGATAAAAATTTTGTCGCCTCCCTTCTGGATCTCTTCAAAACAGAAACATTTATTCCGAATCATCAGTTTAACGTCAACCGCGATACCATCAACACATTAAATGGCGAACTGTCATGGACCAACGAAAAGTGGGAGTTACATGCAGCGCGCCGGGAAAGTTACCGCACAACACAGATACCGATTGAATATGACCCGGCAGCACTCGCGCCTCTGTTTGAAAAATTCCTGAACGATATCTTTTGTGATGACCCAGACCGATTGAATAAAATTATACTGGTGTTAGAGATGATTGGATATTGTCTTTTGTCTTCAACTGAATATGAAAAATTCATTTTATTAATCGGACCCGGTGCAAATGGCAAATCCGTTTTACTGGCAGTCATCCAAGCCTTATTAGGTTTTGAAAATACGGTAGCGGTTCAACCAGGGCAGCTTGATAATAAATTCCAAAGAGCGCACTTAAGCGGCAAACTTGCAAACATCATATCAGAACTTCCAGAAGGTGGACAACTTCCAGACGCACAACAGAAGGCCATAACATCTGGCGAACTCATAACAGCCGAACATAAATTTAAAACACCTTTCGACTTCATTGTTTTTTGCACCCTGATTTTTGCAACTAATCACATGCCACATACACGGGACTTTTCAGATGCACTTTTCCGCCGCGCAATTGTTATCACCTTCAATCGGGTATTTCAGGAATACGAGCAGGACAAACACCTTGCTAAAAAACTGAAATCGGAACTACCCGGTATTTTAAATCTTGC
>JAQIBZ010000093.1 GCA_027858815.1 Desulfobacteraceae bacterium | reverse complement strand
TTTTATCGTTGCATCCGTCTTTCACGGGTTTTAAAAAATTTAACCAGATCTTTCAAATAATTCCTGTTTGTTAATATTTCTATCTGGTCAATGTCCATGGATCTAAACATTTCTTTTAAACTGCCGTGTCTTGCAGCACCCAGTTTTTCATATTTATTTCTGACCCCTTTGCTGCCGGTATCGATAAGAATCAATTCCCCGGTTTCCGCGTCTTCCAGTTCTATCAGACCGACATCGGGGAGTTTAACCTCTCTGGGATCTGTGACGGTCACGGCAATCAGATCGTGTTTTTTGCCAAGAACGCGCAGCTGTTTTTCATATCCTTCTTCCATAAAATCTGAAATCAGAAAGACTACACTCTTTTTGGTAATAATACGTCCTAAGTATTCAATGCCGGATGCGATGCTTGTTTTGGCTTGTTTTGGCTTAAAATCAAGAAGTTCCCGGATGAGCCGGAGAACATGCGTCGTACCTTTGGCCGGAGGGATGAACATTTCAACCTGATCAGTAAATACGATCAGACCGACCTTATCATTGTTTTTTATTGCTGAAAACGCAAGCAGGGCGCAAAGTTCAGCCGCCACGTCATTTTTGATTTTATGAGAGCTGCCAAATGAACCGGATGCGGAAAGATCCACCAAAAAGATAACGGTCAGCTCTCTTTCTTCCACAAAAAGTTTAACATGCGGTTCTCCGGTCCGGGCAGTGACATTCCAGTCGATAGACCTGATGTCGTCACCCATTTGATATTCGCGGACCTGATCGAACTCCATTCCCCTGCCTTTGAACACACTTTCATATTCTCCGGCTAAAGAATCGTTTACCGCTTTACTGGTATAGATCTGGATGTACCGGATCTTTTTTGCAAGCTCTTTGGGGATCATGGAACGTCAACCGTTTCTAAGATCTGTTCAATAATATCTTCAGACGTTTTTTCTTCTGCTTCTGCTTCATAGGTGATAATTACGCGATGCCGCAAAACATTTAAGGCAATTGTTTTAACATCCTGGGGTGTCACATAACCGCGCCCTTCAAGCAAGGCGTTTGCCTTTGAAGCCATGGCAAGAAATATTGTTGCACGAGGAGATGCTCCGTAACGGATTAACTGGCTGATATCCAGTTTATACTTTTCCGGTTCACGGGTAGCTTCCACCAGGTTGACAATATATTCTTCAATCTTTTCATCCATATATATTTCATCGCTCAGTTCACGAAGACGTTTGATATCTTCCGGAGAAATAACCGGGTCTACTTTAACGTTCGGTGCTGAGCGTGACATTTTTTTTAAGATTTCCAGCTCGTCCTTTTTACTGGGATAGGTGACTTTAAGCTTAAACATAAACCGGTCCACCTGAGCTTCCGGCAGCGGATATGTTCCTTCCTGTTCAATGGGATTTTGAGTAGCCATCACTAAAAACGGATCATCCAGCTTAAAACTCTCGTCACCTATGGTTACCTGACGTTCCTGCATGGCTTCCAAAAGGGCACTTTGCACCTTTGCCGGTGCCCGGTTGATTTCATCCGCCAAAACGATGTTGGCAAAAATGGGGCCTTTTTTAGTTTTAAAGTCACCGGTTTTCGGATTATATATAAGCGTTCCGACAACGTCTGCCGGCAGGAGATCAGGCGTAAACTGAATCCGTTGAAATGTTGCCTGGATCATGCTTGCAAGGGTGGTAACAGACAATGTTTTTGCCAACCCGGGAACCCCTTCAATCAATACATGATTATTGCAAAGAAGCGCCAGCAGCAGACCGTCAATGAGCTTTTCCTGACCCACAATCACTTTATGAATTTCGGCTCTGATCCGGTTAATGACAGCGCTTTCTTTTTCTACCCGTTCACCAATTTGTTTCACATCAACTGCCATAATATTCACTCCTTACATGGAATATGAAAGTTTTCTTAAACTAAAAGTATAAAATATTTTTTGGTATGTATTTTTATCTGAATGGCGATATATAAAACATTTAATTTAAACATTTTAAAGGGAATAGACTCATGCAGTGGGTAACATTTTTAAATTTAGTTTAATCACCGACATGTTTTTGTCAAGTCTTTGCATCAAAAAAAAATCCGTCAAAAAAATACCAAAATAGTCTAACCAATAATATTTTTCCTATGCATTTATTTTTTCAAAATCTGATTTGATAATGAATTTTTACGCCATAAATTCTGAGCGATTCATACACACCATTTATACTATTTCGGAAATTAAAAAACGGTTAAAATTAGATTAAAATTTTCTTATTTTTATTATGATGCGAGGGTTTCGTTTACCAAAGTGCATTTCGAATGGGTGGCTGAATTTTTTGTCGGTATTTGCGATGAACTGAAAATGCGTCATGAAGAACGTGAAGTCATTCGGGGCAATGAAATTTTACTGAGGGGCAGAATTATTGCAGTTGCAGAATGCCGTCGGAGCAGGTTCTGGAAATATTAATGGAAAAACGGGAGTCGTTTTTTGACAGTACAATTGGCGATGCATTTGTCAATTACTATCATGCAGTGTATTTAAACGATTCAGATCTTCGGGTATCCGGGGGTTGAATCGTTTAAATTCTCATTAACAGGATGTTAAGGGCTTTTCCCCCCTGCATGAAATCACAGGTGTGTATGTGAATCGTCGGGGATTTAAAATAAATTTTTTAAACACAGCATAGAATTCATCAAATCCACCCTTGAATTCATTAAACGCATATCCGGATTGCTTTCCTGCAACTTTTGCTTTTGTTATCCAGTTAAAGGCTTGTGTTTCGTTCAGTTCACCAAAAAAAAGATGGTGGGCCGCCAGTTCAACATCAATTTCTTCAAAATTCAAATCATACAGGTATGAGTAGAGTTTTCTGCCGGCATACGGATCAAAATTTTTATTGGTTTCCAGTACATCCATTATTCCTTCAAGGCATTGAGTAAGAGCCACTGGTGCTTCAAAATGATTTAAACAATTATGGTCAAGATCAATCAGACAGATAATCCCGCCCGGTTTTAATATTTTATAAAGGTTTTTAACAATATCAAAACTGGTTAAGCGATGGTATTCCAATAAAAAACGAACCCAGATAAAATCAAACTGACCGATGTCTTCAAGCGGTTGATGGACATCCCGGCAGATAAATCGTATCGTGTCGCTTTTATATTTATTATTGGCGTCGTTAATACGTTTTTCTGAGCTGTCAACGCCAATGACTTCCCCCCCGGATTGTACCAGCTGATTCAAATAGAAAGTCGTTTTACCAGCACCACATCCGATGTCGGCAACACGCATGCCAGGTTTAATGCCAGCCCATTTGGCCTGCTTCTCAACCGTTGCCTGATCCGTTTTAAGCTTTAAGCGAAGTGTTTCGTCATCACTTTCCATCAAGTATTTATGTGCTATCATATTTGTCATAATTTCTTTTTTTCCGGTAATAATCATATAATGTCAAACGGAGACTTGACCCCTACTTAAATTTTTTAACACTCCGGATGCCTTTCGTCAACATAATCTTTTGATATTTAGGGGAATTTGTAAATTTGAAATTTTACGAAGCCGTCAAACAAGATAATTAAAGTTTTTAAAGTAATCATCAGTATGCTGCATATCCAATGTCCATAGATTATATGTTTTCTCATATTTAAAGGAATGCCCCTCGGCATATGACAATGGGTATAATAGTACAGGGAATTTTTTTTCTTTGAATTTTTCAGACAACTGACTGATTGCAGAATATATTATTTCCGATTCGGTATTATCCGGGTCCATAACAAAGACGCTGATACAGTTTGTCAAATCAGACATATTAACTGCAAAATCTGAAATATTAAGCATGAAAATAGCTTTAACCACACTATTACGTTTTAAAGAATAAAGCCGACGCTCACGTTTTAATTCAATCTTTGTGTATTCCGATGCAAGATCATGACGATCAGACATTTCCTGATCATCCGGAATCAGGTCAAGTGCATCAAGCATCAACCCCCCGGATTGATATTCGTAAAAATTTTCAAGGTCAGATAGATCATTATAGCTGCATTTATCAATATCCCAGTTTGCGGGTAAATCAGGATTGATTTTAGATGATTTGCGATAATGAAAATAAGCGAATGTATCAATAGAACAAATCTTGGAATCCTGTATGTTTTTCGCAACCCCGCCAAAAAAATGGTTGGGGAAATGATTCTCCGGCCTGAAGTAGCATATCAGATAATCCATATGGCTTGAAAAAAGACGGTGTGAGTCATAGGCATATGCGCCAATCTGGTTCAGTATCTCTATGCCTACTTTGATCTGATCTTTTGACACGATTGCAGCCAGGTGCTGAATTAACCAGGTTTTCTGGTAAAATCGCAGCATCGACATATGGCCGAGGATTTCCCCTTGTTTCTGCCATGTAAAATGGCGGGCAATGTTCGACTCATTGTTGTAGAGTTTTTTATAGGTTGTTTGGATTTTTTCTTTATTTTCATGGATGAATGAATATTTTTTCGGGTAGATAAAGCCGCTTTTAAAAAAGAAGCCCCACAGATCATCCATGTCAATATCATTGCATATGTAAAAATTTTTATTATTTGTTTGATGCAATAATGACAGAAGCCGGATGTGATCATTGGATTTCATATCCAGAAATGCAATGCCGCATTTGATCATTCGTTTATTATTTTCATTTTCAAACACTTTTCGATATACCACCTGGGCTCTGCATGAAAAATTGAAACTGTTAGCAAAATTAAGCTGCATGGCCGGGATGATCATGCCAGGTAAAAGGACAGCGTTGTCTTCATCGTCTTCAACACTGAGGCCTGATCCGGATAAATCCATCACTTTCAGATTGGCCAGTTTATCTGTAAAGGGGTGGTGAAATTGAATATCCGGTGATGGTGTGATTTTTAAGCGGTCGCTGCGATAAACCCTTGGATTAAATCGTTGAATAGTATCATGGATAGGTTGTAGGATTACTTTTTTCTTTTTTGAAGATCCGGTTGCTTTTAATATCCTGCATTCACCGGAATAGAGAGTATCCGTATCATTGGCTACAATCAGGTTGACATTCTCTTTCAAATTAATCCATTGAAATGGTTCGGTTGAAGAATATTCTATTCTTATCTGTAATGATGAGGGGCTGAACGCTTCTAATAAGCCGGAAAAAATAATGCTGTTTTGAACTATCTTTACATCAAGGTTGTCGCAGGAAAAGCGTTTTGACTTTCGGGAGCTGGTTTCTGAGGATTTTACCGGAAGCAAGAAACAGGCCCCTCTGTTATTGATGCTGCGAAGAGTTGCCGGGACAGTGATAACGCTCTGGTCGTCGTTGATAATAAAATTATGGAATTGATAAGCGGTCAGCAATTGATCGATATTGGGCTGATTCGTCCAGAGGCAGACCAGGTGTTTGCCAAGACAGGGTTGCGGTGTTCCGGAAAAAGAAATTATTTGCCGATCTTTTAAATGCTGGAAATTAATAGAGACGGTTTCATTTTTAAAGTTAATATGATTTAACTTATTAACAAGAAATTTTCGTCTGACAGTTCGGTCGGTTTGAAGTACTTCCGGGGAAAGAGGTGCGCTGTCAAGGTCGGTATCAATAATACGTAATGAGGCTTCTGATTTTTTCAGTTTAAGCTCTGGAGCATCAATTTTTTTGACTTTTTCCGTATAGTCCATATGCTCGTAAACGTAAATTGTATAATGTTAACAAAATAGATCATATAATATTAAGCTTTTTTAGTCATTTAAGTCAAGAAAAAAATCAATTTATTTCAGTAGGTTCGATGGCAAAACTTCGCTAACCATCTGTTTGTAAACGTTTTTTGAAAATATATATAATGGTGGAATATTAAAATAACTATAAATTCAGTTTATTGTACGTCTTATTGTGTAAACATCTTGACTTTTTACCGGAACAACATAAAATAAATTTATGAAAATATTCAATTTTATATACTTCCATCTCCTTGCTTTTGAATCTAAGTCTTTTCTCCCATCCAAAGTATCAAAAAATCCAATATAAACACAGGATATTGTATGCAGATCATAACAACCCATCGAAGCGCTGATTTTGACGGTTTTGCTTCTGTGATTGCCGGTACGATTTTATATCCGGATGCTATCCCCGTATTACCCAAAGCGCTGAATCCGAATGTTAAGGCCTTCTTGTCAATTCATAAAGATCTTTTTAAAATCAAATTCGTCAATGAGATAGATCTGGATCAGGTAAATCGTTTAATTGTTGTTGATACCTGTAGATGGTCACGGCTTGAAAAAATGAAAAGTCTGAAAGATAGAGAAGATCTTGAAATCTTTTTATGGGACCATCATGAAAACCAGAGTGACTTAAATACAGCGTGGCAGTGTCAGGAAACAATTGGTGCCAATATCACGTTAATGATCCGCGAAATTAAAAAAAAGAAAATTCTTTTAACCCCTATACAGGCCACGCTTTTTTTAATCGGCCTCTATGAAGATACCGGCAACCTCTCATTCCCTTCTACAACTGCAGAAGACGCCTATGCTGCTGCTTATCTCCTTGAAAATAAGGCAGACCTGAATATTCTTTCTACTTTTTTACAACCGGCATATGGAGAGAAACAAAAAAATATTTTATTTGAGATGCTGAAAACAGCCCCCCGGACAAAGATTGACACGTTTACGGTAAGCATTAATATCATGCATATTGCCGGTCATGTTAGCAATCTTTCTCTGGTCGTTAATATGTACAGAGATATTTTAAATATTGATGCTGCTTTTGGAATATTTGTTCATAACGATCATGAAAAATGCATAGTGATCGGTCGCAGCAGAGTGGAAGATATTAATGTGGGTTCAATTATGAGAAGCATGGGGGGCGGCGGTCACCCGGGTGCCGGATCTGCAATGGTTAAATCAGTTAATCCGGATGCATTACAAGACTGGCTGCTTGAATTACTCAGAGGCAATCAACAGGCATCCGTGCTGATCAGTGATTTAATGTCTTATCCTGTTTTCAGCGTTGCGCCAGATACACCTATGAGTGAGGTCGCTGATTTATTAAAGGAAAAAGGATGTACCGGATTGCCGGTTGTTGATAATGAAAAACTTGTTGGTGTCATTTCCCGACGGGATTTTAAAAAAATCAGAAAGGGGTCGCAATTAAAGGCTCCGGTCAAAGCATTTATGAACACAAGAAATATTACCATTGAACCGGACAAAAGTCCCATGGAAGCAGCACGTATTATGATAAAACATGATATCGGCAGGCTTCCGGTTGTTAAGGACAACAAAATTATTGGTATAATGTCCAGGTCTGATGCGATGCTATATTTCTATGACCTGTTGCCCGATTAGAATCCATAATTCAGGCATACTTTAAAACTTCATCAACCAGTTTTTCAATTCCCGTGGCCACTTCTTTGATACTGGTGCCTAACATGTATGCCGGCGTTGTGATAAGTTTGTTGGCATGATCAACATGAATCTGGTCGACGGAACATGCAAAATGAACCCCGCCGATGTTTTCTATTGTTTCAATGGTGCCGAAGTCAGTTCCAATGGTTACTTCCGGGTTTTTATCTTCCAGAATTTTTGATAAAATGGCAGGCGTTATACATAGACCTCCCACTGGTTTATTTGATTTAATCATGTCTCTGACAATTTTTGTGACATCCGGATTGATAGTTGCGTCTTTGCCCATGAGGGCAAAATTACTTAAATTCTTGGCCGCACCATGCCCGCCTGGTATAATCAGTCCGTCAATATCATCAGAATTAACTGTTTTGACATCTTTGATATTCCCTCTGGCGATCCGGGCTGATTCCACAAGCACATTTCGTTTTTCATCACTGGGTCCACCTTTGAAATGGTTCACAACGTGGTGCTGTTCAATGTCCGGGGCCATGCAGACCGCTTTAGCGCCATTTCGATCCAGAGCAAGAAGGGTAATGACGGCTTCATGGATTTCAGTACCGTCATATACACCGCATCCTGACAACAACACACCAATTTTTTTCATAGATTTCTCCCTATAGAGATTGTAATAAAAAATTAATCACCAATTTAATGAACCGTAGCATTGGGTTCATCAGGAAATATTTTTCTGATTATTTTTGCGTCTTCATCAAGTACAAAAATTAAAAAATTGTTTGCAAAAGCATCCCGGGTAAGGTCGCCATGCATAATTGCCTGTATTTCATATTTCGTGCCTTTTTGGGTCGGCAGATTTATCAAACACGTCTGGGCGGCATCTTTGTTTTCAAACGCCGGGATATATGATACATCCGATTCTTCATCATGAAGACCGAAAAACTGTTCATTCCCACCTGGATTCTGAATGATGACAAAAATCCATGTTGCATTATTAAATTTTTTTTTTCATTGTTTCATAACCTTGATTAATTCTGTTAATTAATATTCATTAAAAGACATGTTTATTTAATACATTTTTCCAATTTATCAAAAAATGTACGGATTGACCACAACTTTAATAACAACTGCATAATAAATCATTATGTTGCCGGAATTGACAGAACCGAAATATTAGGCTAATTTACTCAAAAAATTATAAAAACATTGTTTGTGAAGTTGCTTTATTTATGGAAAGTCCCAAATTATTTGATTGTTCTAAAAGAATCGGTTTGATTGCAGACTCTCATGGTAACCTTAACTCAATTGAACAAGGGATTGTCACTTTAAGGGAATTCCGATTTCATGCACTGGTTCATTTGGGAGATATTT
>JAQIBZ010000061.1 GCA_027858815.1 Desulfobacteraceae bacterium | reverse complement strand
GATCCACATCAGGCGGTAACCGATTTGATGATTCTTGATTTGCGGTCGGAAGCCCGTTATAGAGGGAACATGAAACAATTAATAATCAAGATTATATTGATCATAAAATATCAAAGTCTTTCCCGGATGTATGTGTTCATAAAGGTCTGGCTGCAAGTGTCGGGCTTTCCGGGCGTGTAATTCCCGCCTTTGTATCTGACTGGCTCGTCAGCAAGTACAGTGACAACGAGGGGGGGGTAAACAGTGAGGGTATCCGGAATTTCATCTCACGATATCTGCCTGATAAAAAGCAAAAAGAATCGTTAATGTATGAAATTCGTAATGGAAATCCACTTAAAATTTTAGATTCATTCAGTGTTAGGGTTCACCCAAAAACTGGAGACCTTAAACTACGGATCCCTTCACTCGATATTACAGGACGTGTTCTTGATTCAATTGTGGATGCGCATCCATCTTTATTGATGGGAAATGTTTGGGGAAGTGGAACATTAAGTTGGAGCCCATTGAAGGATACAAAAGATCAATATGAAGTTGTCATGACATCCTTTAATCCAATGCAGGCAGCGAGCATTGATCTTGGATACTTTCTAACGCAACGTAAAGAATTTAATTTTGAAGAATGGCTGACGGTATTGACTCGAACAATGGGGTATAATGAACAAAAATATTCAACAAGGCAGAAGTTATTGATTTTCACGAGGTTGATACCTTTGATCGAGCCCCGTGCTAATATAATAGAACTTGCCCCAAAAGGTACGGGGAAATCATATATTTATAGCCAATTATCTCGTCACGCCTGGCTTATAAGCGGAGGGGTGGTAACACGTGCTCAACTATTTTATGACATGAGCCGCCAACAGGCAGGTATTATATCGAACTTTAATGCTGTAATCCTGGATGAAATTCAAACAATAAAGTTAAGCAATGAGGGTGAAATTGTCGGAGCATTGAAAGGTTACCTTGAGTCTGGTGAATTCCGCGTAATGGGGTTCCATGGTTCGTCTGATGCTGGTTTTGTCATTCTTGGCAACATCCCCATTGTTGACGGTATGCCGAGAGATGAAAATTGTTTTAGTGAATTGCCAAAATGGCTTAATGGACATGATGCAACAGCTTTGCTTGATCGATTTCACGCACTGGTACCAGGCTGGGAATTACCGAGAATCCAATCCACATCATTATGCAACTCATTCGCTTTGAGGGCGGATTATTTTGGAGAAGTATTGTATACCTTAAGAGCAAGCCAAGTGCATATGGCTTTTGTTAAAGACCATACAAAATCTCTTGGAGATCTGAGAGATACCAGAGCTGTCCAACTTTTGGCTTGTGGTTATCTCAAATTGCTTTTCCCAAATTTGGATACCATCACTTTAGAAGAATTCAATGAATTCTGTTTGCAACCGGCAATAGATCTGAGGTCAAATATCCGAAGACAAATGGCACACGTAGATCCAGAATTTTCTCCCAACATTGCTGATATTCAGCTTTGTTAATTCGCCTTTCGAAATTCAAAATATACGGTAAACAGTAACTCATAGCATATTTAGAGACCGAAATGAACAACAGAATCCCATCAAAAAAATGAACCGGATTTCACCGGTTATTTAGGTGTTCATGCGTGAATACAAATAGGATAAAATAAATGTTCTCTGAGGTTCTAATAGGCAACATCCTTTTGTTCTTTGGAATAGCTGTAATAATTTTGGGTGATAAAAATATCAAATCCACAGAAGGCAGTGTATCAAAGCTATTTTTACATAAAAAAAGCAACTTAAAAATAATGAAGTGGTCAATCGGCATTGTATTAATTTTCTATGGACTTATTTCATTTCAAACACCCGAATCATTATATTGGGCAGGATTAGTTGAATGGATTCTGTCATTTTTTTGTCTATCCATTATAGGGTTTAGGAACAGTGTTTGGTTTTCAACAGGCAAATCGGTATTATCTGATTTATCTGATATCGACGTTAAATTTGCAAAATGGGCTGGGCTATTGTTTGGGATAGGCGGGGTTTTGTTTATAATAGGGATGCTAAAATAAATCACAGTACGCATAACCCAGCGCTGCACCGGGCAGCAAGGGGCGGCTTTTTTTAAATCTATGGCAACTTTGGAACTGCGTTACTTTTAACAAAATTTAGTGGAACCTTGTTCCCTCGCTTCGCTCGGCGGCCCGTGAGCTTAACCGTTATATTTTAAAATGCTAAATACCTTTGAAATAGCACTTCTTATCTGGATACTGTTAGCTGTATCTGTATGGTTGATAATACGAAAATTAAAACCTGAATGGATCGGTTTATCAAAAGACCTAAACAAGCAGATTATCGATGGGGTAAAATTCGAGACTTGTCCTAAATGCAAAAACGGACTGCTTGAACCTCAATTGAATAGAAAAATAAAAATTCACGGGATTCCAGTTTTTTATATGTATATTAAAAACCAAAATATTGATTTACACTGCAATCAATGCACTCATAAAGAGACTATATTTGTCAAGCACAAGAGGTTATCTTTAACTCAGAAACTGTGAAAAAACCCAATATAACAATTGATATAGTATTAGACCCCAAAAGCAATTACTGGGCATTTCTTTTCACAGAAGAGGGTCACCCTGGTGTCCGAGTATATAAAGGATTGCAGTTTCTGTTAAGCCCCTGTACCGGATCTGAGAATGACAGTAATACCCTAAAATGGGAACATTCCCTATGTTGAAACCGACCCAAAGATTACCGATCAAATATCTCGGGGATTTTGCACCTTGTGGAAATTTTACTTCAGGGCCAATACCACAAGCTGTTTTTACTTTTTAGAATTAAAAACTGTTTTTCGGTGTTTCGTACTTTCAACTACATCCGTATGAGTTATTTTTCATACTAGTGTCATGTCAACCTTGAAATGACGTATAAAATATGATAAGTTTCTTCAAAATCAACTATGGAGGGTTGAAGATGAAGAAGTTTACAGTGACTTTGACGGCAGAAGAACGGAAAGAGTTAAAGCAGATCACCTCAAAGGGGAGCCATAAATCACAAAAAGTTATCAATTCCTTGATACTGCTTGATTGCGATGAAGGTGAGCACCAGGTAGAACGCTCTACCAACAAAGAAATTGCCAGAGTGCTGAATATAAGCATGCGAAAAATTGACCGGGTTAAAAAATGTTTTGTAGTTGATGGGCTCTATATAACGCTGAACGGCCGGAAAGGAAGTCGCGTATACACGAAGAAAGCAGATGGGGATTTTGAAGCCCATCTTATTGCGCTGAGTTGCAGCGAACCACCCAAAGGGTTTGCCCGATGGAGTTTACGGTTGCTAGCGGATAAAGTAGTTGAGCTAGATTATATTGACAGTATTTCCCATGAATCTATTCGCCGTGTTCTAAAAAAAACGAACTCAAACCTTGGCAAAACAAAGGGTGGGTAATCCCACCAAAACAGAACGGGAGTTTCGTTGCAAATATGGAGATAGTTCTGGATGTATACAAACGTCCATTCGACTCACGATATCCTGTAGTGTGTATGGATGAGTCTCCAAAACAACTGATTGCGGAAACGAAAACTCCAGTTCAAGCAACTCCTGGGCATCCGGCAAAGCATGACTATGAATACAAACGATGCGGCGTCTGCAATATTTTCATGGCATGTGAACCTCTGGCGGGCAAAAGATTTGTCATCATAACCGAACGGAAAACTAAAAATGACTGGGCACGTTTTGTAGAGGAAATTTCTGTAGCGTATGGTGGTGCTGAAAAAATTACACTGGTGATGGATAATTTGAATACTCATACAGCAGGAGCCTTGTACGAAACATTCAATCCTGAAAAGGCAAAACAGAATGAATCGTCCCGCAATTTTTACACGAGTACAAAGTCATGCCGGATTCCCGGGTACGGCATGAGGTGATTGCATGGATGACTTTTTTATGATTTCCGGGAATACCGGAACCAAACCGATCAAGGTATTCAGGAGCAAAGCTTGTGAAGATATCTTTAATTGTATCCATGATCACACCGGATTCATCAGGTCATTGATGAATCCGTAGGCCCGTTCATGGCCCTGGGTTGTCAGATGAAGATAGATCATGGTGGTATTGAGGCTGGCATGATCCAGATATTGCTGGATTCTTCGGATATTAACACCTGCTTCCAGCAGATGGGTGGCATAGGAGTGGCGATTATGGGGAGCTCCCCATAATCGTCATTATGTAGAGTCAAATATAATGGGGAGTAGGACTGTAAGAATACTATTAAATGGGAGTAAATCCTTGAAACACTCTCCATAATAAAGCATGCTCATCCTAATTTTAAAACAGAAAGGATAGTTTTTATGGATCAATTACATGACATGCCAAAAAACTCTAAGTTTCCTAATATAAAAGGACATTAAATAAGTCAGAAAGCCTTTGTAAATCTACCGCCATACACGCACTGAGGTGGAAATATGAACTGAACTTGATGAAATAGCAGCGCTTATTGTGTAATTAGCGGGAATTATAATGGGGAGTGTTTTGATATAAATTAACCGGGACAATAGGCTTGTCGAGCCACACTCACCATAATCCCTGACTCTACATAATGGCGAAGGGTGTGGACAGATATTCGTTTTTTAAACCCAAGCTGGTTGACAACTTTTCTCACATTAAATAGGGTCAGCATTAAATAGGGTCACAGTAAAATTAAATACAATAAACCAAATGAACAGTTCGAGCCGGTTATTTGGGGGTTAGGTTTCGAATTCAATGACACAAGAACCCAAAAATCACTTGTCTCTGATACAGGATGCCCTTTCAAAGGGTGGGCATGAAAAGATTTTACAATTCTTACTCAATACTCTGGGAGGAACGCCATATATTGGCGGTGTGTTCGGCGGCATTGCTAGTGTATGGTCAGATTCAAAGCAGGAGATACTAAATCACCTTATTCTTGAATCCCTCAAAATAATTGATGAAAAGGTCGAGATAGTTAAAAAGGCACTTGTTAGTTCCCAAGACAAGAACCAAACAGTTGCTGGCTTTATTTCGCTAAATCCAAATTCTGTTGAAATAATTGACTCATCTGGCATCTCCTCAATAACTGACAAGGGCGTTCTTGATCTTTCAATCAACTATTCTGAGCCATTGGATGGTTATGTGTTTAATTGCTATGGGGGTGGACCTGTACTTCTTGAGAGCGCATCGCAGCAAAAAAGCCATCTGAATATAAAGTTTAAACGCCCATGTCCGGATTTGGTCACTTTAGTCTTTATGAAAACCTAACCACCGCATTCACGCAGACCGCCAATGCTGTGCGGTTTAGGCTTCGGCCAAGCTTTTGCGTCTCAATCGGCCTTGCCTTTTAAAATGTGATTCGTTGCCTTGACGTCAGGTGATGCGGGCGTTACATTTTTGCCTGTCATTTTTTTACCCAATGGGTAAATTGTCTATTGACAATATACTTTTTCTATTTTATTCTTTACCTAAAGGGTAAATTAAATCTGTTTGGGAGTAGCTAATTGGAAGTTGTTTTTCGGACGCGAAAATTAAAAAAAGAATATACAAATTCCAAGGATGCTATAAAAGCATATGGTTTAAACGTTGCCCGCAAATATATTCAACGGGTAAACATTATAAAA
>JAQIBZ010000036.1 GCA_027858815.1 Desulfobacteraceae bacterium | reverse complement strand
GCGAATTCTACTGATTGAAGACCAGGCCGATGTCCGTGAAGTTGTTGAAACGGCTCTGACCGAAAACGGTTACAATGTTTGGGAGGCATCAACCATTTCGGAAGCTGAAAAATTAATTGCGCAGCAAGGTGAAAAATTCGAATTAATTTTCAGTGACATAATTTTACCGGATGGCAACGGCATTGATTTTGCCGAAAAAATATTCAGCAAAGATTCAACGATTAAGATACTTCTTTCCAGCGGGTATACCGAAGAAAAATCCCGGCCGGACGCCATTGCACAAAAACAGTTTCATTTCCTTCAAAAACCGTATCCGTTGAATACAATGCTTGAAATGGTTCACCGGATATTGTCTGATTCACACTAATTATTCAGACATCAGAGAGCATCAACATTGTCCGCTGGATAATTTCCTGAATACCAGTCCCATTTTTGCGGACAGGAAGTAACATAGCGCTAAGACTACAGATCCCAGAAATACTCGTTTTGAAGATAAAGAATCAAACAACTGCTGAAAATTCATATATTTCCTTATCAGGGTTAAATATTTTTTGTCAGTTCATATGAAATATTTCCGCTTAGAAGACGCATAATGCTCTCTTTAGCATGTCCAAAACTCAATAAATTAATACTGCCATACCAAATTATTTTTCCATCAATCACAGCAAATTTCTGATGGATTTTTGATTTAAACACAATGTTCACTCCGGCATCTGTTAACAATGAAAATATTTTTTCCAAAGTTCTTTTTTGGGTTTCGGTAAAATCGCTAATCGGCCTTGTTACGATTGTAATTTTTACCTGCTTTTTTAAAATATTTTCAAAATAACCCATCATCTGAGTCACACGTTTTCTGGTAACAAAGGGGCTGACAATCATCACATGTTTTGATGCATTCTCTATGTCGCTTAAATAAACAGGGAAAAAGCTTTGTTCATCAAAAATAATATCTGTTGGAGAATCCGAAATATTTTCAACCTTTGCCTTATACCCGATAGCGGAATAACTTTTGAGCCGTTTTCCATACATTTTTTCAAGCCTTCTTACATGGATATCAATATAGTCGTATATCCGTACATCCTTTTTATTTCGATGCAAACGATGCAGCCGACCGGCATACTGCTGCAATGTCCCTTTCCAGGCAACGGGCATTGCTAAAAACAAGGTATCAAGACGTGATTCATCAAAACCTTCACCAATAAAACTACCGGTTGCCACCAAAACAAAAGGTTTGTTTTCCGGTATTGAAGATATTTTTTGTAAAACGTCTGCTGTTTTTTTTATTCCCATACCGCCGGTAAGACATGTAACATCCGGTATTTTTCTTTTCAAAATATCATTCAATGTATTCACATGGGCCACACGATTGGTCAAGATTAGGGAGTTTCTGCCATTTTTATGACATTCCACTACATCATCAATGATTAACTCATTTCGAATGTCATCTCCGATTAATTCCGAGTATATTTCCTGAATTGTTACCGCTTCCGTGTTGTCAGTGCCGCAAATTCTAAACGAGGTAAATCTTGGAATTAAAAAATGATCAAACGGTCTTTTTTCCGCCTGAACTTTCGCATCCACCGTATGTCTTATTGGGCCGCAATAAAAAAAGATTATCGGATGATGACCATCCGGCCTGGATGGCGTTGCCGTTAACCCGTAAACATATTTGGCCGCGGCATTTTTTAAAATTTGCTCAAAGCTGAAGGCCGGAACATGGTGACATTCATCAACAATAATCATTCCATAATTTTTGATACATGCCTTTACATCACCGCCCGAATTTAATGACTGCATTATGGCAACATCCACAATAGAACTTAACCGGTTTTTACCTGCCCCCAACTGACCGATTAAATTTAGTTTCTGTTTTCTGCCGAATTTTATGGGCAATTCAGGAAGCGCTTCATGAATCAATAGAAATTCCGAAAGCCTTTCCACCCACTGAGACATGAGCTGCTGCCGGTGTACCAGAATAAGCGTATTGACTTTTCTGCTGCTGATTAATTTTGCGCCAACAACTGTTTTTCCAAAAGCGGTTGCCGCCGCCAACACGCCATTATCCTTTTCAAGCAAGGCATCAACGGCATCAGATTGTTCCTTTTTCAGAACCCCATTAAACTCAACATTGATTGATCGCCCATGATTGGTTTCATCAATTCTGCGATATTTAACTTTAAATTCTTTTAACAGGTTATGTATATCTTCTTCACACCCGCGTGGCAGCGCCAGGTAGTCCTCGAAATCCTCGGAACAGGAGATCACCCGAGGGATTTCAAACGTGGATATTCTCATTGCCTGATTTTTATAAAACTCCGGGTTTTTAAAAGCTGCCAAACGCTTCAAAATATTTAATGCCTTTTGGCTCAGCCCTGTTTTTTTGACATACAGCATTCCGGCTGTGACGATTTCCACTGTTTTCGGGAAATCAAGATGTTGCAACTCTATGCGTTTTTTTATCCACGGTTTTTTTTCATCCGAATCTTCGGATTTAAGCATCCCCAGTTCATTTCCCTTGCTGAGTTTGGTTGTATATGAAACCACTTCCGCTTCAGCAAGTTTTTGAATATCAGATAAAAATTTCCATTGATCCGTATACGGCTCAAATTGGTTATCAATAAAAAGGGAATTGTCCTTTTTCCTGGCAGATTTCTGAAGCGGCAAGGCAATCAGGTTGCCAAATCCGCCTTTAGGCATTGTATCCTGGTTGGGAAACAATCTGTCATATGATTTAAATGAAATTTCATGTCTTTTTCCCATTGCGTATGTCAGTAATGCCGTGCCGAATTTTCTCGCTATTGCGGCCGATATTTTCTCTTTAAAGAAAAACCATACATGGCCGCCATTTCCTGACCGGGATCGCTCAACCGCCACAGGAATTTCAAATGCATCACACGTATTCCATAAAACAGCAATGTCCTTTTCCCAACCCGCACCATCAAAATCTATGGATAAAAAATAACAGGTTTCATCCAGGTTCATCGGATAAATCCCGATCACCCTGTCTCCACGAAGATGTTCTTCAATGATCGATTCATCAAGCGTTGCATATCTTTTTTGCCGGCACTTGGAACATTTGATTTTGGGTTTTAAGCACACACCCGGCAACCATTCGTTTAAGCACACCGGACTGTAGCCGCTTTTCCCTTTTTTATTTTGCCATCGTTTGGCATAGACATCACTCCGCCCTTTAAACAGGGACATAAAAAGCGCGATTTTTTCTTCTTTTGGAGAATATTGATTTATGGATTTACTGGAAAGTGCGTCAGGATTAGAACCAACTTTCGGCGGGGTCTTTTCAGGCGGTTTGTCCTGATCTTTATTTGGGGCATTATCCGGGTTATTTCTTTGGATTTCTTTGAATAACACTTCCTGGGTTTGAAGTGTCTTTGGGCGGGATTTAAAAGAACCGGATGCATCTTCCAGTTCTTCTATTCTTGATTTCAGTCGGATATTTTCTTCACGCAACGCCTGATATTTTTTATACAATTCGTCAT
>JAQIBZ010000642.1 GCA_027858815.1 Desulfobacteraceae bacterium | reverse complement strand
GTGCTGGGCGATCATGTGCGCCAGGCAGGTTCTCATGTTGGCCCGGATCGGCTGCGGTTTGATTTTTCGCATTTTTCACAGGTGGACCTTGATACCCTCAACCGGATTGAAGCCCTGGTCAATGACCGGATTTGCGACAATATTTCCGTAGCTATTAAAGAGATGTCCGCAGATGAAGCGTTTAAAAGCGGTGCCATGGCTCTTTTTGAAGAAAAATACGGAGATGTGGTGCGGGTGATTTCGCTTGATACATTCAGCAAGGAATTATGCGGCGGCACCCATACGGAATTGACCGGTAATATTGGATTGTTTAAAATTATCAGTGAATCCAGTGTGGCATCCGGCGTGCGGAGAATCGAAGCATTAACCGGTAAAGCGGCAATCAATCATATCCAGACAGTTACAAAGGTGTTAAACGATACCGCCAATGTTCTCAGGGAACGGCCGGAAAATTTATTTTCGCGGGTACAAGCAATATTGTCCGGTCAGAAATCGCTTGAAAAAGAGCTGGAGAAATTAAAATCACAAATTGCCGCAAAATCTGCGGATAATATCGAAGATGATGTGCAGACCGTTAATGGTATTAAGGTGGTGGCAAAAAAAGTTGAAGTAGAATCACCGGCGGCTTTGCGGGATCTGGCAGATAAATTCAGGGATAAAATTCAATCCGGGGTTGTGGTGCTGGGAGCGGAAAATGGTGGTAAAGCGCTGCTGATTTCTATTGTCACTAAAGATCTGGTAGGCCAGTATCATGCGGGCAACATTATCAAGGCAGTGGCAGCAGTTGTCGGCGGTGGCGGCGGTGGTCGGCCGGATATGGCCCAGGCCGGAGGCTCCAAACCGGGAAACCTGGATGCAGCCATGAAAAAAGTGTTTGAGTTGGTGGAAGCAGGGGAGGGGTAAGGTTGTTAGGTAGAAGGTAGAAGGCTGAAGGTAGAAGGTAGAATCAGCGATATACTTTCTTACGGTGCGCAACCTTTACTACCCAAACAGTAAGTTCTTCATCTTTAATTGAATATAAAATTCGGTAACTCCCTTGACGCAGGCGATAACGTTCTTGACCGGTTAATTTCTTTGATCCAGGTGGTCTTGGATTCTCTGATAATGAACCAATTTTTCCAACGATTTTTTTCAATTCTTTTTGTGGAATAGATTCAAAATCTTTCCAGACCGATTTTTTAAAGAAAATTTTATATACGGCCATCTTTCTTTAGCCTCTTTACCATCTGTTCATAACTGACCAATGGCTCATGTGCTCTTTCGTCAAAGGCTGAAAGGTCTTCGGCATCCTCGGCCAGGGCCTCCTTAACAGCTTCGTTGATAAGATCAGACATAGACCGGGACGTTTCAAGCGCTTTAATGCGTAATGCTTGATGTAACGCAGGGTCTAAGTAAATCGTTGATCTTTTAGATAATGTTGTCATGTGGTATCACCTCCTGTAGAAAAGATACGACACTATAACATTATGCTGTTAAGATGTCAATATTTGGAGTAACGGTTACATACAAAAACGGTTACATACAAATCAGGTTAAATTGTAACTGTTATGAATTGGAGAAATTTTATTAATCTTATTTCCCAAAAACCTCATCAAACCGAATTACTGACGACTGAGGCGGCAATGTGGTCTTCATCTCAATGGCATCATCAAGTTCCGCTGCTGAGTCTTCATCAATCCACCAGTACCATATTGCACTGCTCTCATCTCCATATTTCGAAAGGACCGTAGGGGGCACACCGAATTTATTCCAGTACAAAAGACGGGTATAATCAATATTCCAGAGCAGCACATACGGATGTTCCTGGTAAATGAGCTGATCAATTTTTCGATAAATATTATTTCTTTTTTGGACATCAAAAATGGTTTTTTGTTTTTCAATCAACTGATCCACGACTTTGTTTTTAAAACCGGTAATATTATTGCCGCTTTTTCTGTCTGCTTCTTCAGACAGCCACATACTTTCCGGGTCTTTAAACATACCGGAACTCCAGGATGCCCAGGTCATCTGGTAATTGAATTCTTCCATATCCATTGCCCATGATGCCCAGTCTTTTTTATCGATGATCAATTCAATGCCGGCATCTATAAGATCTTCTGCATAAATCGACAAAAACTTTTCAGAAGAAGCCGCTCGGGTTAAGAACTTAAATGAGAATTTTTTCCCGTTTTTTTCAAGAAATCCGGTTGCCGGGTTAACGATCCAACCGGTTTGTTTAAGGAGCTTTCTGGCCTTTTTTTTGTTCAGTTCAATCATCGGATTGGGACAGGGATTGGCATCCGAATAAAGATCTTCAAAGTAAGAACGGTGCAGAAAATACTGATTGTACATCAGTGTCTGGTTCATTTTGTTACGGTCGAGCAAAAAGGCCATGGCTTTACGAACCAGAATGTCATCAAATGGCGGTTTGCGCATGTTCATGGCAAATCCCTGAAAGCCGACCGGTTTATGGTTGTGAATTTTCTGCTTGATAATATGGTTTTTGGAAAACACATCTCCACTGGTTTCATTGATCCATATGCGGGAGGTATACACCGGGAAAAGATCAATAATTCCTTTTTTAAATGACTCAAACGCATTGGTCCGCTCTGCAAAGAATTTATATGTAATGGTAGTAAAGTTGCCTTTGTTTTTTGAAGATGCGGCATTTATGAGCCACCAATCAGTGCGGCGGTTTAATTTTAATAAAACACCTTCTTCAATACGGCCGAGCTTGTAGGGACCGGATACAACGGGAAATTCAAAATTGATGGTATTAAAATCGATTTTTTCATATGCGTTTTTGCAAAGGATTTGAAATCCGCTGGCAGCCAGCAGGTTTTTCCAGTGAATTTCTTTGGCAGTAAACCGGATGGTCAATTTGTCGACAATCTCCGGGGGGGCAAATCGTTCCATGCTGATTTTATGCGGCCCGGTCATGTTTTTAGGATTTAAGATAACATCATACGTCCATTTTACATCTTCGGCAGTTATGGGTGTGCCGTTGCTCCACATTGCTTTGGGGTTGATGTGAAACGTAAATGTTTTTTTGTCGTCTGATATGGACCATTGATCTGCCAGGCCCGGTTCATAGTCCATGGTAAGAGGATTCATCGTTAAAAGCGATTCAAACAAAGCCCCAAAAACTTCTGCGGAAAGCACATTGTTATCCAGATAATAATTCAGGCTTTTGGGGTACTGCCCGCCGAATACGGAGATATCACCGCCAACCAGGGCATTTTCATCAGCAACAGGATCAGGCCGGTTCGTCCAGGTTTTTTTTGGCCATGTTTCTTTAGGTAAATCGTCAATGCCCCATGACATGCCTGCCAAAATTAGAATGAATCCAATAATAACGATTAACTGCTTGATAGCAATCTTCATAAGATATTAACCCCCTTTAAGGACATCGATCATGGTAAACACATTACCTTTTATTTGATCGTCGATTTTTTTCTGCAAAAAAAGTATGGCATCAAACGTTCCCCATGAATATATATCTCTGCCGTTAATATTATGGGAGAATTGAAAACGGGCAGTTTTATCCGGTGCATCCAGGGTGTAAGTATGCCACGCATGGCCGTTTAAGTATTGTTCAGGGATTTTCCACTCATGTTGTTGAATCTCAGGGTCTCGGATTTTAATGATATCGTTTTCAGCAAAATTGACCCCGAGTTTATTGAAATAAGTGACCATGGCTTTTGCCGTGCCGCTGGTATCCACTTTGGTTTGCTGGTGACTTTCCCTGATTTCAAGACTGTAGCCGTCGAACAGGCCGGGAAAGTTTTCTGCGGCATATGCCATCATGGCCTGGAAACCCACAATTTGTTTGGCCATATTTGGTGCGATGACAGCGGGAATAGAAGCATTGCAGACTTCTTTTTCAAGCATGACCCGGTCGCCGCCGGTGGTTCCCATGACAAACGGCAGTTCATGGCGGCAGTAAAATTTGGCATTGTCATTGACTGCTAAGGGTAATGTAAAATCAACCGTAATAAACGGCCCCTCGGCTTCCTTGATCCTGATAATTTCAGCGTCTCTGACATCCGGCGTGAGAAGCTGCACGGGAATATCATCAATCAGATATCGGCTATCTAAAATATCCGGCCCGGTGGTTGAGTAACGCACCAGTTCGAATCGGTCATCTTTCAAAATATGTTTTGCGATATTACCGGCCACATTGCCCGGCATCCCATTAACCATCACTTTTATTCGCTTCATAATTTAACCTTTATAAATAATATCGGGTTTTATTTAGGGCCGTGGAAAAAATAAAATACCCCATCTTGCAGGCCTTTTGCCCCGCCTTCTTTGTTGCGATGAAACTCACGTATCTCGATATGCTTGCTTCATCGCGCCTCGAATGCGGAAGCAAAATTCTTTGCCATCTGGGATAATTTATTATTTCCAAGGCCCTTATTGTTTTGAATTTAATGATATCAAAGCGTTTTTAACGGTTTGTGTCAATATGTGAAATTGATTTGTTTTAAGAGACAGCAAATGCTGATAAAGATTGTCCAATGCGATGGGGATGAATTGTTCAAAAAAAGGTTTGTTTTTAACTTTTGAAAGATAACCAAAGGCTCCCAAAGACTGTAATATCCGAGTGATTGAACAATA
>JAQIBZ010000531.1 GCA_027858815.1 Desulfobacteraceae bacterium | reverse complement strand
TGCATTCGGTGAACACCAGCCGGTTGTTGCTAACATAAATGCAGAAACGCGTTCCCGAAATCGCCGTGTCGAAATTGCACCCGTCCCACAGGGCCACACCCAAAAGCTCCGGTCTCAAGGCGATCAGGTTCGGGAGCTCCCAAAGGGATGAATACCCCAGATACACTTCAGCCGGAAGTAATTCAGCCGGAAGTAATTCAGCCGGAAGTAATTCAGACAGACGCACTTCACTCAAAAATAGCCGCACTTGAAACAAATGGTGCCCATCGATACGACCCGGTCCGCTTTTGCTATATCCAATCAATGGCCAGGCGGGTACTTGGAAAATCAGGATCGGTTTATACGGCTATCGAACAAAAAACCATGGCTGCGATTGCCGAGTACCAGGCAAATTTTGACAGCGCCCGTATGGAAGCCACAGAGATGCTGAACCACGTTTGTTCCGTATCCCCCGAGTCTGAGATCGAAATCCGCAGGCTTTTTGAAAATAATGAATTCAAAAAAGTGCACCAATTGGGCGAAAAGCTTGATCGCTGCCATCGCCATACAGATCTTTCCGTTTTAAAAGATTATGTCGTGCGCTTTACACCTGATTTCGGGGAAAAGAATAATCAATCGGCCCAGTCGTCCATGGATGATCTTTTGCGGCAGCAGGAACGGGAAGTGCTTGCAGATGTCGTTGCATCGGTTGGCAACTCGCCTACAGAGGGAGATCCTGCACGGCGTGCCGGAAAACCGGAGACCGGAAAAATGGAAATTCGGTCTCTGCAGCGCTTTAAAGAAACCATGGTGAAATTGCAATCAGACCGCTTGGTAACGCGTGCGATTCATGATCTCCCGGAAAATTCAGGCCCGCATAATTCACAAATGCTTGCCACCAGCTCTCTATCGGCGTTGCGTAAGCTCTCACCCAATTACCTTAACCGGTTCGTCTCTCATATTGGCGCACTGATCTGGCTGAAACAGACCGGGGAAGATGTTGATAGATCTGCGGCGAAAAAACCGAGAAAAAGACCGTCGGTTAATGCAGGATAATAAAAAAGGCGGCTGGGAAATGCCCGGCCGCCTTTTTTAATTTATTAGATTAAATATATGGTTTGATGCTCTATTAAAAGTATCCAGATGGCTAAGATAAAAGACCCATATACAAGGCGTAGTAATTTTTCAGACAAGAAATCATACATGTAGTATCTTGAGTGGCTGAAAAATTGCTATAACGCAGTAGATGGGGCTTTTTACGACGCCATCATGGTTTAGTATCTGTAATGATCTGGCTTATAGGGCCCTTCCACCGGAATATCAAGATAATCCGCCTGTTCCTGGGTCAGTGTTGTCAGTTTGACACCAAGCCGGCCCAAGTGGAGTCTGGCTACTTCTTCATCCAGTTTTTTCGGTAGCGTATATACTTTGTTTTCATGCGGTTCGGTTGCCAGTGCAATTTGGGCAAGAACCTGGTTGGTAAAACTGTTGCTCATGACAAAACTGGGGTGGCCGGTGGCGCATCCAAGGTTGACCAGGCGGCCTTCAGCCAGAACAATAATTGACCGGCCGGATTTGAGCGTCCATTTGTCCACCTGGGGCTTGATGTTCATCGCTGTGCAGTCGGGTGAGTTCCAAAGGTATGCCATTTCAATTTCATTGTCGAAATGTCCGATATTGCAGATAATCGCCTCATCTTTCATCTGTTCCATGTGGGCGCCGGTAATGACATGATAGCAACCGGTGGTGGTGACGAAAATATCGCCGTTTATGACTGCTTCTTCCATTGGCAATACTTCATAGCCTTCCATAGCCGCCTGCAATGCACAGATGGGGTCGATTTCAGTGATCAGAACACGTGCACCGTAGCCGCGCATGGATGCGGCACAGCCTTTGCCCACATCCCCGTAACCGCAGATAACTATAATCTTGCCGGCCAGCATGATGTCGGTGGCCCGCTTGATTCCGTCAGCCAGTGATTCCTGGCAGCCGTACAGGTTGTCAAATTTTGATTTGGTCACGGCATCGTTCACGTTAATCGCCGGAAACAGGAGTTCATTGTTCTTTGCCAGGTGATACAGCCGGTGGACACCGGTGGTGGTTTCCTCGGAAACCCCTTTGATTTTTTCAGCCACTCTTTGCCAGTGCTGCGGATCTCTTTCGTATGATACCTTCATTCGATTCATCAGGCATTTCATGTCCGGGGAGTCATATGTTTTTTCAAGAAGTGACGGGTCTTTTTCTACCTTTACCCCCTGGTGAATAAACAGGGTCGCATCTCCGCCATCGTCAACGATCAGGTCCGGTCCGCTGCCGTCCGGCCATGTCAGGGCCATTTCCGTGCACCACCAGAAATCATCCAGCGTTTCGCCTTTCCATGCAAAAACAGCAGCTGAACCTTTATCGGCAATGGCGGCTGCCGCATGATCCTGGGTTGAGAAAATATTGCAGGTGGCCCATCTCAGGTCGGCACCCAGTTCATATAATGTGTCGATCAGCATGGCGGTCTGAATCGTCATATGCAGACTGCCCATTATTTTTAAACCTTTAAGCGGTTTTTCCTTTCCGTATTTTTCCCGGGTCGACATCAGACCCGGCATTTCCCGTTCTGAAAGCTGCATATCCTTGTGCCCGTGTTCGGCCAAAGACATATCTGCAACCTTATTTTTTAAGGTCAAGTCCAGTTCCTGAAATGCTGTATCCGTTTGTCCGTTTAAGCTCATTATTTTTTCCTCGCAATTGTAATGTTTAAGTTAATTGATTGTTTTAATTTAAATGCTTTTATTTTCTGTTCTTCAAAACCGCTGGGGCTCAGAATGGTCCGAATTTCATCTTTTGAAAATCCGAGCCACCGGTCGCCGTATTTTTTTCGCATTTCTTCATTCGTATGTTTTTCAAAATCAGCAATAATAAATATGCCGCCTGATTTTAAAATTCTTGCCACTTCCATGGCTACTTTTTCCGGATTTGCCAGATGGTGCATCACCATGGAAATCACCGCAAAATCCGCTTCGTTGTTTCCCACCGGCAGGTGCTCTAATTCTCCCAGCCGGAGCTCAATATTCTTGTCATTATTTGAAAAAAGCTTTTCAGCCTGAGCGAGCATTTTGCGTGAACTGTCAATTCCAACGGCAAAACCGGCTTTTTTTCGTAGACCGGCAAGCAGTTCACCGGTTCCGCACCCAAGATCCACCGCAAATTGGCATGTGTCGACACAATCAAGAATGGCCTGGTTAAGGTCAAAATCCCCCAACACCTTCTGTTTCAGATAATTCCACTCTGAAGCAATGGAATTAAAAAAATTCCGTGATTTGATGCTGCGCTCCGTCACAAGATGGGATGCTGTTTCAAGATCGCCGGCAAGTTGCTGTTCTGACAGAAAAAGCGGTCGGATCGAGTCAGAAAACCGGCCGGCATCATTGTTGCCGACAGCGGAATAAAATGCCCATGCCCCGTCTCTTCGACATTCAAGGAGTCCTGAATCCGTCAGCACTTTAAGATGTCTCGAAATTCTGGATTGTCCCATATCCATGAGGGCCACAATTTCGTTGACGCTCATTTCATGGTGCATCAGAATATTGAGCAGGCGGACGCGTGTTTCATCGGCCAGTGCTTTGAAATATGTCAGACAAATCATATAACCATTCCTAAATATCAATATATGTTGATATTATAATATTCAGTTTTATTTTTATGTCAAGTGTTAATATGAATTTTATTGTAGATATTTAATATTGCGCCGTCGTTGATCTGGTAGACCTGAAACTGCAAAAATAATTTGCCGTAACCATAATTTTTTGTGATATATTATGAATGGTATTGTGTTTGAAATTACACGTAAGAATAAATATGAGGAGATCTCATTGTTTTCATTTTCAGAAATCATTGATTTGGCAATTCAGATCGAAAAAAACGGGGAGCAAACGTATTTGGCAGCGGTTGATCACATCGAAGATCCCGGCTTGAAACAACTGCTGGAATGGGTTGCAAAAGAAGAACAGCACCATGCACAATGGTTTGCTGATTTAAAGGCAACTGCCGGTATTCTTGACGATGATGAAGCGTTAAAGGAAATGAACGAGGCGCTGGTTCGCGATTATCTCGGCGATCAGACGTTTTCATTAAAGGAGGTGGATTTTAACCTGGTAAAAGATTCCAATGAACTCATTCGAATTTTTATTGAATTTGAAAAAGACACCATTCTTTTTTATGATATTTTGATTGCATTTGTGCCGGATGAATCCACCAAAGAGAAAATCAGCCAAATTATTGCAGAAGAAGAAGCCCACGTTAAAAAATTCAGAGAACTTCTGGACCCTGAATCTGAAGAAGGTGAAAAA
>JAQIBZ010000524.1 GCA_027858815.1 Desulfobacteraceae bacterium | reverse complement strand
TATCTTGCAAGCTGAAGAAAGTTAACCCGCCCCCGAATGGACATAAATAGGATAAGTGTTTCAATAACAAACACTTTCCTCCATTGATTTATATTTGGCAGTTTTTCTAACACGCTGTATATTAACTTTTTGTATGATTTTTGATCCCTGATAGTCATAACTTTTTCATAGATTGGAGAATCTATTAAGTCACTGAATATCAGGGTGTTAACCAAATATTTTAACTACTTATTTTGCTGAAAATCAATGTTTTATGTCATAGTTTAACGAACTATTGATAAGGGGTAAGTCTACAAATTAATCACTTTTGTGAAAGACCCTGCCGGGCATGACAAACGATACGCGATTGATGCCACTAAGATTGAAAACGATCTGGGTTGGAAAGCTGTAGAGAATTTTGAATCTGGAATTGAGAAGACTATTGATTGGTACTTGAATAAAGGGTAGAATTTATTTCAATAACCTTCTCTACCTCCTAGGGGCTTGATAACATTGCCGGCACTTTTTTGCCAGTGGGGTGAATGCACTATACTTGGTAATTGTTTGTTGGTTCTTGCAGGGTAACCAGAATCTTGAAGAAAGTTTCTAGTTGCCGGGTTTATTTTTATGCTTTTTTTTATTATGATTTTTAGTCACATCCTATCCCCCTTTTACGATCTCCGCATCGAGATTCTCAGTCTCGCCTTACTACTAACACTATTTTTTGTAGTCAGCACCTGGATTTCAAATAAAGTATTTCGTTCTGTTACTTCAGGGCTTTTCGCTTTGTTTGTAAGTTTGGAATTAGTATCCATATACTTTGTTAAAACCTTTATCGGTTATGAATTCTATGTTCATCTCAACTTGAGAGATATTATGGGTATGATGGAGATATATGTAGTTCAGATATTTTTATTGATGTTGACGGCCCTGCTTTTATGGGGCCTTTTTTATTATGCACCATTTATTTGGAGGATGCTCGCTTATATATTGGGGAAGAAGGTCCGATTGGTTCCACAGAATAAAAAAAGTGCCAATCTGGTAAAAGGAATTG
The DNA here is from genome assembly GCA_027858815.1 of Desulfobacteraceae bacterium. Taxonomy (GTDB): domain Bacteria; phylum Desulfobacterota; class Desulfobacteria; order Desulfobacterales; family Desulfosalsimonadaceae; genus SURF-3. Next base: position 1,861 of record JAQIBZ010000524.1, on the reverse strand, counting down.
TTATAATAGTTGCCATTGGTGGAATGAGTGTTCAGGGAGGGTTGATAAATTCGGGCATTGGGTTCTTATCCACCATGAATTATGAAGAGAAGTCTTTTCAAAAAGCATTGCTCGATTTGGGGATGAATGATTATGTAACACCCAAGGAATTGGTGGCAGAAAAAGGGAAAAATATAATTGTAATATCCCTGGAGTCATACGAAAGAGGGTATTTGAGTGAGGAAATGGGGCATCTTACTCCACGGTTGCGTGCCTTAAAAGATAAGTGGAACTATTATGAGATGACTCAAAATGAAGGCTCCCAGTGGACCAGCGGTTCATTGTATGCCTCACTGACCGGGTTGCCGGCCTATTTTGGTGTAGAGGGGAATTCCATTTTTCAGAACTCTTTTCATACGCAGATTACCGGGGTAAGTCATGTGTTAAAACAAGCAGGTTACCATCTTAAATACATTGCTTCCAAAGCAGCTTATTCCGGAACACAGGAAATTCTGCATACCTTTAAATTTGATGAAATAATTGACCGTGATTTAATAGGCCGTCCTTGTCGCGATAAAGATGTTTTTGAACAAGCAAAGCTCGAGGTTAAAGCATCCGCAGAAAAGGCAGAACCCTTTGCTATTTTTATTTCCACGTTGGATACCCACTTCCCGAATGGGATATATGATTCCCGGATGGAGGCATTTGTGTCACCACAATCAACTAAAATGGAATTTATGATTTCTGCGGTAGATTATCTTTTGGGGGACTTTGTTGGCTATTTAAAAGAGGAAAAGCTTTTGGATAATACAGTGGTTTATATATATCCTGATCATCTAAAAATGGGGATGACTTCAGAACTTAGGGAGGTAGGAAATCGTGGTTTATTTATGCTCACAAATGCTTCAGAAAATAGTCTTTCGGAAATATGTGGCTATTTCGGTCTGACTGTGCCAGGCATTTCGGTCAAAATGTGCCAGTCTGAGAGATGGTGCAATAGTACAAAAAAAATGTTATTCTGCTTTCAAAATATCTCTTCTTAAAGAAGGCCCGTTTAGATCGATTCGATGGGATGAGTTCACCAGTCGGTCGAGTATTGCGTCAGCAATTGTTCCTTCCCCGATAATGTCATACCAAGTTGATACTGGTATTTGCGATGACACGATTGTTGTTTTTTGGTTATAGCGGTCATCTATAATATCCATTAATGTTTCACGATCATGTTTATCAAGGGACTGGAGACCGAAGTCATCCAAAATCAACACATCTGCTTTTGAGAGTTTGTTGAGCTCTCTCATGTATGTACCATCCACTTTTGAGAGTTTAAAACGTTTAAACAAGCGGGAAGTAATGGCATAAACCACTTTATATTCCATCATGCATGCCTGATGTCCAAGGGCTTGTGCCAAATAGCTCTTCCCAACACCCGAGGGGCCTGTAAAAATGAGGTTTTCGTTTCTAGCGATAAAGTCAAGCGAAGAGAGCCTTTGGAACATATTCTTGTCCAGTTGTCTGCCAGCGTGATAATCCACGTCTGCAATGGTGGCTTTTTGACGGAATCCGGCCTGTTTAAGCAATCGCTGTATTTTTTTGTTTTGCCTTTCTTCCCATTCATGGTCGGTAAGTAAAGCCAGATAATCATCAGGTGTTACATCCATCAGCTGATTGTTTTTAACCTGTTGCAAGTGTAACTCCGCCATCGCATTAATGCGCATTTTTCTGAGTTTTTCGATAGTTTGATTGTTGTTCATGACATTTAGTTTTTTATGGGGTGTCCAGTCAATACCCGTGATTTTCGTTAATAATTTTATCATATGTCACAGGCTCTGCAATAACAGCCTGCTCAAGTAAGCGCATAAATAATAAGCCTCTACTATTTGAT
>JAQIBZ010000460.1 GCA_027858815.1 Desulfobacteraceae bacterium | reverse complement strand
GGTGTCCACACACTCACACCGGATTTTTTCAGCATAGAGAGTATAAAGAAGTTGGCATTCTTCTTTTGGCACGTCTTCCTGATTTTTCAACTTTATAAAAATCTGGCGGGTAATGCTTGTATAAACTTCGCATTTTTCGCCTTGATCCATATCATCAAGTGATTTTTCTTCTGCAAAAGCAACACCGGAACACACCACAAGCAGAACCAAAAAAAGACAGGTTTTAATATTCATAATAATCTTTGCTGCCATGTTTATTAGGGGTAAAAGTAGCGTAGCTACCGTTTGGTTGAGAAAATTTAATAGAAAAATATCTCTATTTTTTTAAAAAACTGTCCAATTCTTTTCTGGTATAAAGGTGATTTCCCCACTTTTTATTGGACGATGGGAGCTTGTTTCCCTGAAATACAAAAATTTAAGCAAGGAGCTATGACGGATTTTCCCTAAATGTGCAATTACACCCTACTTGATTCATCTCCCATGTCACCAAACGGCGAGAGGTCTGAAGGGGTTGCGCCACCATTATTCCTGCTTCACAAATTTTTTATGACAAATATTGCATGTGGCATTTAAAGAAACCGCACAACGAATATTTATCGGGCAAGAGCAAGACCATTTTTTCATTTTGCATTTCTGCCGAATCCCTTTATCCGCATTCGGCTTAATCAATAATTGTTTCAATTTATCAGAACCGATGAGCAGGGTGTCATCAATCTGACCAATAAGACCGGATTTGGATAAAAGAGAGACAAACTCAGGTGTAATAAGGGTATCACCCCGATTCGTTCGCTCATGTACGCTAAGGAATTTAAAAAAAGATCGTTGGATTTTCCCCCATGTCTAACCAAATCCAGGTTTGGACAAAAAACCCCATTTTAAATTTTTGTAATGTGGCTTGTTCTTCAGCAAGAATCTTTGTCAACACCTCTTTTACAACTCATGTCTTAACCACCAATACTGAACTAATCAGCCATGCGATATATCCCACATAAATCAGCAGAAGAGCAGCACCTTCAAAACGATTTATACGCCCCTGCCTCCCTCTGAATCCATACCCGATCAGGAAAAGAGAAACAGTCAAGCCGCCCATGATAACCATGTCCCGAAAGAGCGTTTCAGGTTTCACCGCAAATGGATGAATCGTTCCGGCTATACCGACCACGGCCAGTGTGTTGAAAAGGTTTGACCCGAGCACGTTCCCCAGAGCGATATCATGTTCACCCTTGCTGGCAGCTATGACAGAGGAAGCCAGCTCCGGTAAAGAGGTGCCGATCGCCACAATCGTCAACCCGATGAACATGTCACTTACATCGAATATCTGAGCGACTTCAACAGCTCCCCAAACGAGAATTCGTGAGCTGGCAATCAACATCATCAGCCCGGCCACAAGCCAGAAAAAAGCCCGTTTAATCGACATTTCTTTTTCAACTGTTTCCGCTTCAATCTCACTTGCCAGCGAGTCGTCCTTTTTTTTCAGCCCCTGATAGATGGTCCATGCCATAAGCCCCCCAAATACCAGTAGCAAGACATTCGCATCAAACCGGGACAAATCAAAGTCTATTATCAGAACAACGCTGAGAACGGTCAAGAAGGTCAATATAGGCAATTCCTTGCGCAACACGGTCGAATTTACCATGATCGGGCTGATCAAAGCCGTAACGCCCAGTACCAGCGCTATATTGGCAATATTTGAACCATACGCATTACCGAGGGCAATCCCCGGACTGCCTTCAAAAGCAGCCAGTGCCGAAACAACCATTTCGGGAGCGGAAGTCCCGAATCCTACGATCACCATGCCGATAAGTAGCGGCGGCATGCCGAAATGTCTTGCCGTGGAGGCTGAACCTTCCACAAAACGCTCCGCACTCCACACCAGAAGAACCAGGCCGGCTATCAAAGCCAAAACTGCCAATCCCATCATCCAATTCCCTTATCCATACTCCAATTAATCCTCCCACTTTTTATTATTCAGAGCATTTGAAGTGCTTTGATCCAAAATATCGTTAAACCCTCCGAAAATGGTTCGTATATCCTGAGGAGCATCTGGGCCAGTACACCTCCGCATACTATCTCCGCTTTTGACCGCCTGAATGACCGATTGGATCTCTTCCAGGGGTTTGACCAGATTCCTTTTCAGACCTCGCAAAAAAAGCATGCCAATCAAAAATACAGCTGAAGCCATAAACACAATCCCCCAAGCTCCGGCATTACCCAGTCTCCTTGCTTTTCGGTCTGCATCAACCATGGCGTTCCTGTTTATTTCAGCCAGTTTCAATATGGCAGATACGGTCTTCTTTTGATTTTCAAAATTACCGCTAAAAGTTCCCCTGTAATTATTTCTGATGGCGTCAATAGCAATTGGCTCTTCTTTTTCAGTTATGTTTTTATCTGCACGATTCAGTGCGTTTAAAAATCGGGATTCAAGCTGAGCTGTATCTTTTGATGACGGATTTACCAATACCAGAATGGAAAGCATTTCTTCACAAGCCTCAAGAGAACGTTCATTTTGTTCGATAATTATTTCAATCGCCGGCGCCATGCGCATAAAGACCCAGATAGATCCGAAGGCCATCATCAGGTTCAATGAAATGAGAAACCATGCTCCCAGTTTAACGCTTTGCGCAAATTTCACTGTTACACTCCCTTGATCAGCTTGGGTATTGCCGTCTCACTGGAAACGATAATGAGATTGTCCTCGGCCGTTAATGGTTCGCCGGGAGATGGCTGAACGACTTTACCTTTGGCATTCTTTCGGATTCCTACGACCATGACACCAAATTTTTTCGGCAGTGCCAGCTCGATAAGCGTTTTGCCTACCATTGACGGCTGAGTTCGTATTTCAGTGAGGTGCAAATCTTCGCCCAGATTCGTATCAGCAATCATATTCCGATATAGCAGACGGTTCGCAAAACGCTTTCCAAATTCCTGTTCCGGGTTAATTATCTGATGCGCCCCAACAAGCTGTAGAATCCTCTGGTGCATTTTATCATTGGCTCGGGCAACAACCAGCTGAGCCCCCATCTGTCTCAAAAGTGCTGTACAAATAATTGATGATTCTTTGGAATCATCCCCGATTGCACAAACTGAAACATCTCGTTTCCCGGGTTCAAGCCGGGCCAGTTCAGCTTCATCGGTCGCATCAATCACAACTGCTTCTGTCACGAAGCCAGACGCTTCTGCTACCAGGCTTTTATTAACATCAACCCCAAGGACTTCAGCGCCCTTTTCAGATAAAGTTCGAGCGAGCGACATTCCGAACTGCCCAAGTCCGATTATCAGTATTTGTTGAGGCATTTACATAACTCCTATATTACGTTAGCGATATTTTCTCTTCCGGACATCGTGACGCGAAAACAGATTTTTCTTCACTAAGAAACATGAATAAGGTCATCGGTCCAACTCTTCCAGCAAACATTGCAATTATGATTATTATTTTTCCTATTTCATCGAGAAGAGACGTTGCGCCTGTTGACAGTCCCACGGTACCTAAGGCCGAAGTCGCTTCAAAGATCAGGTTCCTTGCAGAAATCTGCTGGGTTACCTGAAGCATCAATACCACCAAAAACCAGACCGCCATCCCGGAAACAACAATGGTTATCGCTCTGTAGACAGTTGATGAGTGAACCCGCCTGTTTTGTGTCACAACATCATTCCTGTTTGTGATGTTTGCCCAAAATGTCATGGCAAGAATTCCAATGGTTGTAGTTTTCACACCACCGGCAGTACCGCCGGGGCTCCCACCGATAAACATAAACGGCACCATAATGAGAAACGTCGGACTCATAATGGCAGCAATGTCTACAGAGTTGAAACCAGCGGTTCTGAGTGTGACGGACTGGAACCACGCATTATGAATTTTGTCTGCAACAGGCAAACCTGAAAATATGCCATCCCATTCAAAAGCCGCCATAAAGAAAGTGCCTGACACAAGAAGTATTACCGTGGTAACAAGAGCTATTCTGGCAGGTATCGGGGTTGGCTTTCTGGAAATCCATTTAGGAACCAGCAGGCTCGTTGCCGGGGCCATACCACCGAAAATAATAAGAGCCGCAACAGCATGAAGGATCAAGGCATTGGTCTGATACGGAATCAAACTGTCGCTCTGCAAGGCGAATCCGGCATTACAGAAAGCGGATATTGCCGTAAAGACACCTCGCCAGGCCGCCATACCGACCGTGTCACCTTCGGCATGGAACAGGAAGAATAGCACAACCGTACCAACACCTTCGGCAATAAAGGTGAATTTCAGAATCGTTTTGAGTGAATGGACCAGATCTTTATGATCCGTATTAGTCATCGAGGTAAGCAGTCGTTCCTGTTTTAAACTCATGCGGCGTCCCATGGCATGCAGGGCAACTGTTGTGATACTCATGATTCCAAGTCCGCCGAGCTGAATCAGGAGAAGAATACAGAACTGGCCAAATGCGGTGAAGTCATTGGGTGTATCAAGAACAATCAATCCTGTCACACATACCGCGCTGACGGATGTAAAACTGGCATCGATCAGTTTGATTGAAGCGTCCTGAGTGGATACCGGAAGTGACAGCAGAAATGTTCCGGCTACGCAAAGCCCTGAAAAAGTCGTCAACAAAATACGCGCAGGGTGACTGAGAAGGATTTCCCACCAATGTTCCTTTTTTTCAAAAGGCTCTTTCTGCTTTGGAAATGACAGCAAGGCCGCCAGGCTGAGAAGCAGGGCCAAGCTCGGCATTCCTGTAAATCCATTTAGCAGATATGAGACAACGATCAGAAAAAATCCTGTTACGGCAAGCAGGCTGCGCACCTTTGACCTCTTTTCAAACGCCCAATGGACATACAGAATGAATGCTGTCAAAATTGAGGCGGCAACAGCGAAGGGCGAGAAGAAGGTTTTGGGATTTTCGGTGAGCAGATGGGCTACAATGACCAAAGGTACCATCAAAGCACCCCACCAGGCCCTTTGCTCGCATCGGCTCGCATGGTCACTTTTTCGGTCGCGCTTAAAATGAACTCTGAAATCCGCTATCGATATTAATACACCTATAACCAATACCGTCGCTGATAAAGCGATGAATGGGTTATTACGAATATACGACCAGCCAGAAGCATAACTTCCAGCTGCGGCAATTATGCCAAAGAACTTACCAGCACCAGGTTTTCTAAATAGCGTGAATGCACACACCAGACAGGCAACGGTAGAGATCGATGCTGCTGATAGTTGCCATTTATTGTCAAACAATCCTGGCCCGGCGATCGGAAACAGAAACGGAAGCGGTGAAAGTACCATCAAGGCTCCTTCAACCCCAATCCGCGAGATATACGCACGAGACCTCATTTGCTGTTCCTGCTTTTTGCCATTTGCTGAATCAATTTTATTGTGTTTATGAATCGGGTTTTTTCAGATACCCTTATGGGCCGTAAATCCGTATCTTTGATTGCTTCCACTGGTTTCATTATAAGGGGAATAATCCCTGTATTTTTTTTAAATTAGCTTCTATGGGTATTTTGAGAAGCCCCTCGAAACTGCCTAGTTGGGCCAGTAAGCCAATTTGTGCCCAATAAATATATGCGGCATCACGCTATTAACTTGATGATTGGTCTTGTTCAGCCTTATTTTGCATATGAGGGTAGCACCCATCATATCCGTGCGGAAATATACGTTAAGGGTTGAATTGATATGTCGAAACAATATGATCATCTTCGGTTTGCTGATCTGGCGACTTTATAGGGTTGTAAGCCGGAACCCTCGGAATTTTTGAAACCCCTTTAACTATCCAGTGCTTTTCTGACAGATATTGCCAGATCTCTTCTGGAGAACGGTTTCTGAATGAATTGCACACCCTCGTCCAAGACTCCGTGATGAGCGATCACATTGGCCGTATATCCGGACATGAATATACACTTCAGGTCTGGATAAAAGGCTTTTAATCGTTCGGATAGCTCGCGTCCGTTCATTTCAGGCATGATTACGTCGGTGACCAGCAGGTGAATCTCACCGGCACTTTCCTCAGCCAGGCCAATGGCCTCAAGGGGTGTGCCTGATATCAATACGGTGTAACCCAGCCCTTTGAGAATTTGCCGGGCGAGTTTCAGTATCTGCAGATCGTCCTCCACAATCAGGACCGTCTCTCCTCGGCTATGCGGGATTTCCGCCGGGCTTTCATCCTGAATTTCGACAATTTTGCCCTGATGCCGGGGCAGGTAAATCCTGAAGGTCGTCCCTTTTCCCGGTTCGCTGTAAACGTTTATGAACCCGTTGTTCTGCTTGACGATGCCGTAAACCGTGGCCAGCCCCAGGCCGGTGCCCTTATTTACGTCTTTTGTGGTGAAAAACGGCTCAAAAATATTATCCAGTGTTTCACCGTCCATACCGCAACCGTTGTCGCTGACGGCCAGCTGGACAAAATCACCGGAAACAAAACCGGCGTGGTCGTCACAGTATGTTGTGTCAAAAGTTATTTCGGTTGTTTCGATGGTGACCTTGCCCACTCCGTCGATGGCGTCCCGGGCGTTGACGCACAGGTTAATCAGAATCTGGTCGACTTGTGAGGGGTCCATCTTGACGGGCCACAGCATCTTGCCGGGCAACCAGGCAAGATCGATGTCCTCGCCGATGAGGCGCTGGAGCATATTGAACATACTTTCCACCCTCTCATTCACGTCAAGCACCTTGGGGGCGATGGTCTGTTTGCGGGCAAAGGCCAGCAATTGCCGGGTAATCTCTGTCGCACGTTTAGCGGCCTTGAGCACTTCATCGAGATTTTCACGATTCGGATCATTAGGGGCCAAATCGGTCATGGCCATTTCGGTGAAGCCGATAATTGCGCTGAGTGCATTGTTGTAATCATGTGCCACCCCGCCTGCCAGTCGCCCCACGGATTCTATCTTCTGGGCCTGCCTGAGCTGCGCCTGCAGGTTCTCTATTTTTGTGATGTCACGGGCGGTGACGACGAATCCCCGGATCTCATTGTCCGGCCCAAAGTGTGGGGAGTAGGCGACGTCCATGTATCTGCGCCCAGTGGCCGGAAACTCAAACCAATCTTGGTAGCGAATGTCTTCTCCAGCCATGCAGCGCTCAGCCCTCGGTCTGACAACCGTGCTGAAAAACGCTTCGCCAAACACATCCGTCACTGTCCGGCCAATCATCTCATCCGGTGTTTTGGCGAATGCCTGCAGATACGCCCCATTGGCAGCAAGGTATACAAAGTCCTTGTCTAACAGCGCCAGCATGTCCTTGGCACTTGAAACGATATGTTCATACTGGCGTAGCTCATCCTCCGACCGTTTGCGCTCGGCCCGATGGCGAAATGCCTCCACAAGCTGGGCGATGCTGACCAAAAAGGGATTCAGGAAATCAAGCAGCTTTTTATCGTAGCCGCCGGGCCGATTGGCCATTCCCGCCATGGCAAACAATTTCCCGTTCAAGTGGATAGGAATTGCAAGAAATGTTTTAACAGGTGGGTGTCCTTCGGGTAAGCCGCTCCTGCGGGGGGCGTGGAGCGGATCATTCACAATGACCGGTTCTCCTGAGATAAGCGCTGCGCCGAACAGGGTCTTGAGGTTCCGGAATTCGAGTCCATTCGGAGCATTCTGATCGTAAAATTCCCGTGTCTCCTTGTTCCAGGCGATGTTGGTGAGAGCGTAGGTTTTGAGGTAGGGCTGACCTTCAGGAGAAAACAGCACCTCGCCGATAAATCCGTATTCGCTATCCGTAAGGGCAAGCAGGTCTGACAGGATGTCGTCAAACACGCCGGCGGGGTCATTATCGGCGATAAAACGTGTTTGCCCACGAGATATGGCTACAAGCAATTGCTGTTGCCGTTCAACTGCCCGCCGTGCCGTAAGTTCTTTTGTCTGATCCCGAAAGACCAGCACCATACCCAGAAGCTCGCTTTTAGTATCGAGGACGGGTGCGCAGCTGTCAGCAATGGGTCGTTCCGTGCCGTCGCGGGATATTAAAATTGTGTGGTCGGCCAGCTCGACTATGGCGTTGGCCTTCAGGGTTTTGTCAAAAGGTGATTCGCATCTTTCACGGGTAAGCTCATTAATGATGTGAAAAACTTCGCTTAAAGGCCTTCCACAGGCTTCGTCCTGCATCCAGCCGGACAATGTCTCTGCCACTTTGTTGATAAACACAACCCGCCCTTTTAAATCGGTGGCAATCACGCCATCGCCTATTGAGCGCAACGTTACGGAAAGTTTTTCCTTTTCATATGACAGCGCTATCTCCAGCCGCTTTTGTTCAACGATCACCCAAGCCACATCCGCCAAGAAGGAGACAATTTCGATATCCTTTTCGGTGTAATCGGTGGGCTTGTTGCCGACACCGAGTATGGCCACGATCCAATCATCCTTCATGATGGGTACGACCAACTCCCGAACAACGGCTGCGTGTCCCGGAGGCATTCCTTTCTTGTGTGGAAGCGAGGCATAGTCGTTATGAATTACCGGCCGCCTCTGATGCAAGCAATCCACCCATACCCCGGCTTGGTCGATATCGTAATGCATCCCTTTCCCTTCCGCCTTGCAGAATTCCTTAAGGGTTCGCGTTGACCATGCTTGGAGTGAGAGGGTCTTCTGATCCCTCTCCACAAAGTGATAGAACCCGACGGAACTTTGGGTCAATATCTCTACTTCGTCCAGCGTTTTCTGAAGTAGTTTTTCAAGAGAATGGGAGGTCGCGTATTCGAATAAACGCAGACGGATACGCATGAAATCTTTTGCCAGTAATCTGTGATTTGAAAGTTTTGTTTCCATTATGGATTACCTCAGGGGCGTTTTGACTTGTTTGTGCAAAGCACTTTTACGAACCTGGCATTACAAACTCAGGGAGCGTTCAATATTCCGTGTCACCGTTTTGATTCCGATTTTGCCACTGAATCCAGCGGAAGTAAAAGTCAAGTCCGAGAATGGGCCTCCAAATAGCCACGTTGGAGGAATTGACTTTTGCTGGAGCGGGTCTATTGGAACCAACTCTTGTATTTGCATTCGACCCTATCAAATTCTTAATTCCTTATCCAGCCTTCCTTCAAAAAATATTGCAAGTTAGGGTATCACCCCGATTCGTGTGCTCATGTACGCTAAGGAGCTTAACAAAATGATTTGTTTATTTTTTAAAGACACTCCCCGAGTTAAAAATCAACTAGGTTTTTTTGTGCAAAACCGCAAAATTTCCGAAAATCTTTGTGAAGCATTGGTTCATAGGCTTTTACAAAGGAAATTAATTTCAAAATTTCTGAATTCAATTTCGTAACATGCTGTATTTAAATAGTTTGCGGATTTTGAAAAACTTATATTTTTCGTGCAAGGGGTTGTACGCCGGAACCCTCGGAATTTTTGAAATCCATTTTAAAGGGGTGTAAGCCCATCCTGCCGGGAATTCCGTCAGCTAAGGGTATCAGCCAATTACCCCCGGATTTCATCTGACTGAGACAAAGATGATTAATCAAGCGATTCAAAAAAATCTTTTTCAGAATCACACTTCGGGCATACCCAGTCTTCCGGAAGGTCTTCAAACGCGGTTCCGGGCGGGATATTGTTATCGGGGTCCCCAATTTCAGGGTCATACACATAGGCGCAAGGGCATTCATATTTTTTCATATCTTCCTCCTATTTATTTACGCGCTTCCGAAGTTCTTTTCCGCATTTAAAGAAAGGGAGTTTTTT
>JAQIBZ010000474.1 GCA_027858815.1 Desulfobacteraceae bacterium | reverse complement strand
ATTGCATCGGCAATGGCGCGAAGGCATCTGTCACCGTTTTGATGGCCATATGTATCATTGTATGATTTAAAGCAATCCACGTCACACATAATCAAAGACATGGGCAGTCCTTCACGTTTTAGACGGTTCCACTCATTGTGTAATTTTTCATTGAACTGGCGGCGGTTTGCCACCTGTGTCAGTTCATCAATGACCGCCACAATCCTTAAACGCTCATGGGCTTCCTTTAGTGCGTTTTCTGCCTGTTTGCGTTTGGTAATATCAAAAAAGGAGACAATGCTGCTTTCCTGCCACTGGGGTGAATAAATTTTCATTACAACATGTTTCATGTTCCGGCTTTTGTCTACCAAGAGACATTCATATTCGGTTGGCAGGGGAAGCCCTTTTTCTTTTTGTTTTGTATGAAAGCGTCTGATTCTGTATAGATTTTTACGTTCAATGAATTCACTTAACCGTTTTTCGCCGGTGATTTCATTTTTGGAAAAACCGGTCAGTTCGCAGAATTTTGAATTGGTCATTGAAATGCGCATGTTTTTTTCAACAAGGATGGTGGCGGTTCCAGTATTTTCAAAAAGACTGCGATATCTTTTTTGGCTTTGGGTCAGTCTCGAAGTTGTCTGGCGCAACTTCTTGATGTATTTCAGCAAAGCTGATTTCGCCTGTTTTCGTGACGTAATGTCTTCGATTGTGGCCATAATTCGTTCATGCCACTGGGTAATATTAAACCGGATTATGACATGTTTAATTTTGTCATATTTATCAACCATTTTGCATTCATATTCAGTTGGCGTGGTACCATCCATTTTTTTTCTTTTAGCATGAAATTGCTGAATCCGTCTGAGATCATCTTTGTAAATTAAATCTGATAATTTTTTTTTGTTGTACAATTCGCTTTTAGAATATTTTGCCAAATCAATAAATTTTGAATTAACGAGAGATATCATCATATTATCTTCTATGAGAAGCATGGCAACACTGTTGTTGTCAAAAATATTGCGATACCTTACCTCGCTTTTTTGAAGCGCCATTCCCAGTTGTTTCAATTTGTAATTGTTCAGTTCCAAATCTGTCAACCGGCCTTCAACGTCAGATTGAATGGTGTCAATCCGGCGGATTAAAAAATAGGCGTAAACCAACAGAAACGTGCATAAAAAAACAAATATGAGGGAAATCGTATGAAATCCGGTTAACTGTATACGAATAAAAAATACCAGTGGTGCCATAATAAGCGTTGATTGCAGCAGAGAACGAAAAGTGGTAAATCCATGCTGGATGCCGTTTCCAATCGTTGCGATGATTATCAGCATAATCATCGGCGCCGGTGCTGCCGGATCAAACAACCATGCCAGGTGAGCAGTGATGATATCCAGTTGGTTGGCGGATATCATGATTTTTTTTAAAAATCCGAGATGTATTGTCTGTTGATAGAGATAAAAATGATATAAAAGGAACAAAAGGCATGATGCAATAATGACGGGTAAGGGGACCAAAATCGGCGGAGCTGTACTTGTGCTGAAGTATAGAATGCTCATCAGAGGAAGGCTGACCCTTGCGATGAACTGCAGCGTCGGCGCATTGACCCTGAAAGAATGAAATTTGAACCCGGGCCTTTTTTTATTGTCTGCTACCTCGATACTGCTGAGATCCACCACCGTATCGTGCTCCGGATAATCTAACATAATGCTGTCAAAGCCCACTATCGGATTTTTTAGGGGATCATTTATGTTCGGAGGTGTTTGCACTAAAATATTTTCATCCGTATAAAGTTTAAATTTTTTAATTTTCCCGCAAAAACAGCAACTTGTCAATAGAAAAGGATCGATGTTCGTTGTGTGGGCGGGTTTAGATAAAGATAAACAAATGTTTGTTCGCCGGATGGTTGCCAAATAATATGAACAGGTGATTGGCATAATGCTTGATAATGCTTGGATTGTACTATAAAAATTATAGTTAAATCACTGTCAGGGAAGGTCTTTTTAAACGTACCCGAATATTTGCAGGATGGTTAAGGCGCTATGGAACGACTGGATTATTTTATCAAACGGTTGTTATTGATTATTCCGACATTTATCGGGATCACCGTTTTGTGTTTTTTGATTATTCAGTTTGTCCCCGGGGGACCGGTGGAGCAGGCGATTATGCAGATGAAAGGGATTGGTAGCGGAGAAATAAGTACCGGTGCCAGTTCTGCTCAGTCGATTACACAAAGACAGAGAAAACAAATCGAAGCCTATTACGGATTTGACCAGCCGTTTTACAAACGATACTGGAAATGGCTGGTTACCGATCATATCGGCATGAAAATGCCGTCATACCGGTTTCCGAATAAAAGTGCCTGGCAGTTGATCAAAGAACGATTTAAAGTATCTCTGATTTTCGGAATAACCGGTTTTCTCCTGTCTTACCTGGTGTGCATCCCTTTAGGGATTGTCAAAGCTCTTCGCCATAATTCGATGTTTGATGTGGTTTCAAGTATTATTGTATTTGTCGGTTATGCAATTCCGGCATTTGCGATGGGTATGGTACTTAAAATGATCTTATGCGGTACGGTCGAGGGGATGTGGAATATATTTCCCATATCCGGTTTTCATTCTGACGGATTCAACACGTTATCCGGTATGGGAAAAGCAAAAGATGTTTTTATGCATATGTTCTTGCCGGTTTTGTGTTATGTGATCGGAAATTTTGCCGTATTGACGCTTTTGATGAAAAATTCACTCATTGAGCAAATCAGCAAGGATTATATCAGAACAGTGGTCGCCAAGGGCGGGAGTTTTACACGGGCCGTGTGGGGGCATGCTTTCAGAAATGCTTTGATTCCTATTGCCACCGGAATGGGAGGGATTCTGACTGTCATGTTTGCCGGTTCGGTGATTATTGAGCAAGTGTTTGAAATTCCGGGAATGGGCCGATTGAGCTTAGAGGCGATCGTCGGTCGGGATTACCCGGTGTTTATGGGCATTCTTTCTTTGACGTCCATTCTCGGATTATTGGGAAATATATTTTCAGATTTTTTATATGTGATCATTGATCCGCGAATTAATTTCCAAAAATCCTGATGCAGTCGAAAATGAAGATTCAATTATTCAAAAATCCGGTGGCGAAAAAACGCTTTTTACGTTTCAAATCCATGAAACGGGCATACTTTTCATTATGGATTATTTGCGTTTTATACGGTCTGAGTCTTTTTTCAGAGGTGATATGCAGTAATGTGCCGCTGGTTGTTAAATATCAGGGGGAATCCTATTTCCCGGTCGTAAAGTATTATTCGGAAAACGAGTTTACCGGCAACGGAAGGCAAACCCGCCCGGATTATCGTTTATTGAATAGTTCCGAGGCTTTTGCCGGTAATTTGGAAAATTACATGATTTTTCCCCTGATACCGTTTAGCCCTTTAGAAAGTATTAATCCAAAAGCCATTTTTGTGCCGGATGAAATTGAACTCAAACTGACTCTGGTTCAGAGGATTGGAACCGTTGACATTCGGCAAGACTTTACCATTGTCCGTTCCAATTCTTTGGATTTTTTTTTAAATGAATCCGGAAATTATTTAAAGGGTAAACATCTTAAAAAATATTTTACACTGCCGGAAACGCTGGAAAAATCAATTGCAGGCCGGTTTGCAAACCAGGCCGCAGGCTTTTCCGAATTTACGATTCAGGATCTTTCCGGTAAAAATATTTTTGCGTCATTGTCCACGTTTCGCCCGCGAAATAATCCACCCGCTAAAATCAGGATCACGTTCAAGGAAATGATCACCAATACATCGCCGTCAGAATCAATTATATTTGACCGGTCACTGCAACCGGCTGTAAACGGGAAAAGTATCTGGCACCAGTTATCAGACGACGAGATGAAAAAACTTTTAAATCACGTTCAGGCCAGATTTGATCAACCGGTTGACGATTGCCATGTTGTTATTGATCAGCGTCAATATACGGTTTCATTTAACAAAGAAACGGTCCGCTTCCCATACCCACCGGTTAAAAATCATCCCATGGGAATTGACGGGGCAGGCAGGGATGTGCTTGCCCGGATTATTTATGGCTTTCGTATTTCATTGACGTTTGGTCTGATGCTTGTGGGCTGCTCCATGATAATCGGCGTGATGGCCGGAGCGGTTCAGGGCTATTATGCCGGAAAGCTGGATATCACCGCTCAGCGTCTGATCGAAATATGGAGTGCGCTTCCCTTTTTATATGTGATGATTTTAATGGGATCGATTTATGGAAGGAGCTTTACCCTGCTGTTAGTTTGTTATGGATTATTCAACTGGGTGGGGATTTCTTATTATATCCGGGCGGAATTTTTAAGCCTTCGAAAAAGGCCGTTTGTTGAAGCCGCGAAATGTATGGGCGTCCCTTCTTTGAAAATTATTTACAAACATATCCTTCCCAATGCCCTGGTGCCGGTAATAACTTTTTTTCCTTTTTTTCTCGTGGGGGCTATTGGATCGCTTGCCGCACTTGATTATCTCGGATTCGGACTTCCACCCCCAACGCCGAGCTGGGGTGAACTTTTATTCCAGGCGCAGCAATACAGATGGGCCTGGTGGCTTATTCTTTATCCTTCTCTGGCGCTTTTTTCAGTGATGCTGCTCGGTGTTTTTGTTGGAGAAGGCGTCCGGAACGCATATGACCCAAAACAATACAGCCGGCTTCAGTAGCAATGCTTACGAAATTATCTTGAGAAAGGCGGGGTAACAGAGAATCAATGCACATGACTGACGATAAAACGGAAATTCAATCAGAAGACAGACTGCTGACAGTCAGAGATCTGACTGTCAATTTTACAACCGATGACGGAACATTTACAGCGGCAGACGGAATTTCATTTCATATTGATAAGGGTGAAAACGTCGGTCTGGTCGGCGAGTCCGGTTGTGGAAAAACGGTGACCGCACTCTCGATTCCCCGTTTGATTCCTTCGCCGCCGGGGAACATTGATTCAGGTGAAATATGGTTTGACGGCCGCAATATTATGTCAATGAATCCTGAACAGATGATGGATATTCGAGGTCGCGCCATTAGTATGATATTTCAGGAACCTTTGTCGGCGCTGTCCCCCCTGCATCGCATCGGACGTCAGATGACGGAGACCCTTTTGCTGCATCAGGATATTTCTAAAAAAGAAGCCTGGCAGTTTGCCGAACAGTGGTTGCATAAAGTGGGGCTGCCGGATGCGTCGGACCGGATGTTTGCTTATCCGTTTCAGCTTTCCGGGGGTATGCAGCAGCGGATTATGATTGCCATGGCGTTGATGCTGGCACCACAGTTGGTTATTGCTGATGAACCGACGACTGCCCTGGATGTTACTACTCAGGCACAGGTTTTTGAACTGATTAAGGCGATGAAAAAGAAAGATGCCTCCATGCTTTTGATTACTCATGATATGGGCGTTGTCTGGGAGATGTGCGAGCGCATTCTGGTCATGTATGCATCCCGTATTGTTGAATCCGGCAGTCGGGAAGATATTTTTTCAAATCCTAAACATCCGTATACGATCGGGTTGTTAAGCGCCATCCCGAAATTGTCGGGTGAACGAACAGAATTAAAAGATATCCCGGGACAGGTGCCGTCACCATTTGATTATCCAAAAGGGTGCCATTTTGAAAAGCGGTGTCCGTTCTCAATTGAAAGGTGTAAGACTGAAAACCCGTCGTTTTATGCCTGCGGCAATGGACATCATGCGGCTTGTTTTTTACTGGCAGACAAATGACATTAATTCTAAAATAAAAACCGACTGATGTTAAACGTAATTGATAAAATAGAAAAAAAATCAGAACCATTGCTTCAGGTCATTGATTTGAAAACATGGTTCCCTGTAAAGAAGGGCTTTTTTTCGAAAACCGCTGAATATGTCCGTGCCGTTGACGGCGTCAGTATAGACATCTGTCGTGGTGAAACGCTGGGGCTTGTGGGCGAATCCGGTTGCGGCAAAACCACTCTCGGAAGGACGTTGCTCGGACTTGAAAAACCAAACAGTGGAAAATCCTTTTTTGATAAAATCCCTTTGCATACATTGCGTTCGCGTGAAATGAACCGTTTGCGGGAGCGGATTCAGGTTATTTTTCAGGATCCGTTATCGTCGTTAAACCCTCGTATGACAGTAATTGATATCGTAACTGAGGGGCTTGTGCAGTTTAAAAAGATTGAAGGGTCCCCAAAAGAGCATGCCGGCCGTTTGCTAAAAGAAGTGGGACTGGCGGCTGATTCAATTTATCGATTTCCTCATGAGTTTTCCGGCGGGCAGCGTCAGCGAATAAGTATAGCACGGGCAATCTCTTTAAGACCCGAATTTATAATATGTGATGAGGCGGTTAGTGCTTTAGACGTTTCCATTCAGGCTCAGATCCTTAATCTGCTCATATCTCTTCAGCAGCGGTATCATCTTTCTTATCTGTTTATTTCCCATGATTTAAGTGTGGTCAGCAATATTGCCGACCGGATAGCGGTTATGTATTTAGGTCAGATCGTTGAATCCGGGACAACCTCAGATATTATCCTGAAACCCCTGCATCCTTATACAAAAGCCCTGATTGCAGCGGTCCCGGTGCCGGGTAAAATAAGAGGCCGGCGAATTCTGTTAAAAGGGGAAGTCCCATCCGCGTCCTCTCCGCCCCCGGGTTGTCGTTTTCACACCCGATGCCCTGAGGTGATGAAGATATGCAGTCGAAAAGTGCCGGTACGGGAAAAGATTGAAGGGCGGGAAGTGTTATGCCATCTGTATTCGCGTTCAGAGGGATAATGAAATGCCGGGGCAGGGCATAATGACACCGCCATCCGTAATAAAAGTGGGTTATAAGGAAAGAACCTGTCGAAGCCCATCATCGACGGCCGCCAAATCTTTGCAAGATAAACTCCCGGCTTTTTTTACCAGCCGGGTTTTATCTATGGCCCTTATCTGATCGCATACGGCAATTACGTCTTTTTCCAGGCATCGAACCGGAATTGCCAGCGGCGGACGGGGTTTGCCGCCGGTGAAAAGAGGAACGACGACAACCGTCCGTCGGGCTTTATTAATCGGTGTCGCCCCCACCACTACGCACGGACGCAGTTTTGCGATTTCCGACCCCCGGGTCGGGTTCAGGTTCACCCAAAACACATTACCACGATTCAAATTCAATGCCGTCACTAACCGTCGCCTCCCAGTCATCCATTTCATTATTTAAATTATTGTCCGCCTCAACTTCACAGGCGCACTGATAAAGGGCGTGTTCTCTTTTGGCAATTTCGGCTTCAAGTATTTTGGCGATAATCCGGCTGCGATGTCTGGGCGGAATCATTCGTTTCATTCGTGTTGCCAGATCATCCGGCAGAGATACCAGCACTTTTTGCATGACAATCTCCTTTTTTGAATATAGTCTATTGGATATCCAATAGACTATATCTTATATTATGTGCCCACCGATGTCAATTTGAAGTTGTCAAGGAGCACGGTAAGTTCAGTGGTTAACCAGATTTTTCGTGTCTCTATTCTGCCATGATCAATACAATGGATGCATCAGAAAAAAAGATATCGGTATTCGACACCGCAGGTAACTCCGGCAAGAATTTTGGGATTTTGACCCTTGCCATGTTCGCAGCCGGCATTTTTATGATGGCATGGGGTGGGTATGAGATAAGAGGTTTCTATCAAACCGGTTTCTCATGGGAGTGGTATTTTTTTGCGGCCGGGGGGTTATGTTTTAAAATCTTTCGTAAAAAATTACGCCACAAGGCGTAGCCTGAAGAAGTGATTTTGTAATCTGGGCCACGGGATGCTGAATTGGGAGAGTATCCGTGGCAGAGCCCAAAGACTTATCGGTGTGGTCCCTCTGAGCGTCCACCACACCAGGGAGCCAAGCGTTGTAGAATCTCTGGGCAGGAATGGGAGCCATCTGCGACGCAGATTAACCAACTCCTCTGCAGTCACCAAATTGGTGTAACCGTAGTTTCGCCGAACTTCCACATGAAAGGAACCCGCGACATCGAACAATTGACGGTACCGGTTGACACTTCGGTAGATTGACTGATATTCACCCTGTGATAGGAAGACACCCTGAGGTACCGTCGACTCGCGGAGGATAATCGACCCGCCTTCAAAAAGACGGTTTTTTAACGAGTGGAGCAGCTTAATGACGTCGGGGTCGTTCAGATACATACACAGACCACCCAGGAAGATCATGTCAAAAGAGTCTTCCGGAAGGTCATGTCGACCGTCACCTTCGATTATCTTAACATTGGTCAGGTGAGCTACCCTTGCCCTTGCAGCCTTCAGCATCAGGCGGCTTTGTTCGATACCGATGACAGCCTTATAACGCCTGGCAAAGATCTCTGCCCAAGTCCCTGCACCGCATCCAACATCAAGCACGCGAGCTGAGTTAGGCACCGCGTTGAGCCAATCGTTGATGGTTTGTATCTCTTTGTGTAGTCGATATTTGGCCGCACTAACTGGGAGATTGTGCTCATGAGTCATCATGCTGACAGAGGCCGCTGTGTGCCCTTTTGTACCATCAAAATAGCGCTTTACAGCGGCATCATCGATCTGCTTTTCGGTGGTGTCGTATTGATTCATCGATTGACATCCATATACGTATTCTATTTTTACAGGTTAATAACTGAATTGATTTTATGACAATCTGCTCCATAGTATCCAGCTATAGATAGCTGTCATTCCCAGAGCATACGCTGTAAGAACATAAAACCACCTTCCGGTAAATTTGGGCGTTCGGATGGGTGCTACATTCAAAGCCGCCATACACATACACACGGCATATATCATGACTGAAAAAGTGGACTGGCTTAAAATCCCTTCGAGCAAAAAAACAAAAGCAAGAATAAGGACATTGTTATCTAACGCCAATCCCATGTATGTCGAATTATCGATCAGGCCGAACACATTGAAATAACTTAATCGTATCGCGCTGGCAGCGATAATCACGAACGCTCCCGGCAGGAACCAGGGACTGTAATTTCCATAGCTCAAGAGAAGAACCGCAGGGCAAATTCCAAAACTTACAATATCTATCAACGAGTCCAGCTGCCCCCCGAAAGCCCCATATTCATCAGTTCGCCCCTTCATTCGGCGGGCAATCATTCCGTCGGCCCAGTCAAAAAAAACAGCCCAGAGCATTCCAATTATTGCAATCTGAAAATGACCCAAAATAGCGAAGTATATAGCCAGGACAGTACATAACAGCCCTACAAGCGAACAGATATTCGGAGGATCAATGGCAAAAGTAAGCATTCCGGTTTGATGTGATTGTTGATATTGTGAATCTTTCACGAAGATAGTTCCATTTTTTTCAGGTTAATCAGTTCTGCCAATGCATCAACTAAAGCGCAATTCTCTGTTTCGGTACGGCTGGCAATACGAATATACCGGTCAGAATCCTTAAGCGTTTTGTCTGAACAGTGTTTTATGTATATGTTATGTTCAATAAATAATCGCCGCGTGATTTCAGGAGCGCTTTGCGTATTATCGGGGAGACGGCAGAACACAAAGTTGGCATCGGGTTTGTACACAGTCATTCCCGGGATAGAACGCAGGTTGCGATATAGATTGTCCCGGTCGGCCCGTACCTGTTGACAGCTTTCGACAAACTCCTGCCGGTAATCTGGTAAAATCCGCAAAAATTCTTCGGCAAATCCATTAATATTCCAGATATGCACACCTTTTCGTACTGCTTCGGCAAAGGCGGCATTGGCGGTAAGCATATAGCCAATCCTAAGACCGCAGATTCCATAGGCTTTGCTCATGCTTTTAAAGATTGCCACATTGGGGAACTGTGCGATGTCCTGCTCCAGGGTTGCTTGCTCCGGGTTTTGGATAAAATCCATAAAAGATTCATCGATGATCAGCATGCAGTCATGAGGTGCAAGTTTTTGTGCAAGACGGACGAGATCTGCCCTTGGTACCAGCATAGATGTCGGATTATTGGGCGTTACCACAACAGCCACGTCTGCTTTAACCCGGATTGCTTCAGCTGCAAACTTATCAACATCCAGCTGGAATGATGGAAATTCAAGCGCAAATTCAACGACCCGGCCTGACGGTGCCGCATTCGCATATTCATTAAAAGAGGGTACCGGGACGATCAACTTATTGCATATGTGACCTGATACAATTTTTATAAGCTCGGCCGCGCCATTTCCGACGACAATCCTTTCAGCCGGTTGATGGATCAGCTTTCCGATAAGACCGGCCAGGGCATCCTGCGCAACCGGGTAGTTCAGGACAAGATCGCGGATCTGATGTTTGAAGTTTGTAAAAACCGCCTCTGGCGGGAAATAAAGGTTATAGAGATAAGCATGGTCAATAAAATCATGACGGTAGTACCCTCCATGCTGTCCGGAGATGAATTCGTATTTTTGTGCCTGAGTCTCATAATCATATTGCTTCATATATATGTTCCTGTTGTTTTTTTTTGAAGACGTTTCATTTCCTTGAAAAGCAGACGAATCAGCGCCCCAATTGAAAGCATGGGTTTAACATGGGTTTAAGCTCTAACACCGGAAAAGGCTCGTGTAGTCGCTTGCGCATGTCTGCTTGTTTGTCGAAACATTGACCTTGCTGAGGGCTGCGGTATGACATTCTCACGAATTGTTGTCTTATATGTGTCTGCCAAAAAGAGTTTCTCAGCTTCGGCGAGATCTGCAATGGTATCAATCTCATACCAGGACTTGCTGTCAAAAGAGACGGTCTGAAGCGAGATGTCTCCGCTATCCACCATGTCCGCAAAGACGGTTTCGTAATAGTCATGGACTCTGCCGGCTGAAATGAACCGGTCTAATTTTTTTGAAATAGCAAGCCATGAAGAACGCGAGAAACTGTAAATATTTACCGTTTTGTATTTGGTCTCATTTGAAGGACTGGCTGTGCCGCTCTGGAAGGCCTTAACCTGTTTAAATTGATTGGCTGTGACAGTGGTACCGTTCATCCACGGCTGCATGTGTGCAACAGCAATTCTATCAGGATAAAGCATGTCATCCAGCAGAGATTCATCAAAAACAAGATCGCTTTCGACCAGCAGAAACGGCTCATGAATACGTTCACGGGCCATCCAGAGTGAATAAATGTTATTGGTCGTCGCATACAGCGGGCTGAAAATATACTCGACGGTCATGTTGCCAGCCCGTGTTCCCAGAAACTCCCGAATACAATGTTCAAGGTGTCCCGTGACCACAACCAGGCGCTTGAAGCCCTGCTGATTTAAGCTATCAACAAGCCGTTCAAGAATGGACGTTCCATTGACCTTTGTAAGACACTTCGGCATGCTTTTTGTAAGGGGATACAGACGACTCCCCGTGCCGGCTGCAAGAAGCAATGCCGTTGTTACGCGTTTGTTGTTATACTTGTTGTTCAAATTTACCTACCTTTCTTTAAATCTCTTTTGAAGATGGCTCTTTGCTGAATTCGTGTTTAATTTTTATTGCGCGATTGTTATGGAACCGTGGTTTCGAGGTTTTGACAGCGCTCTCGTACCGATCGGTACGGCATGCCCTCAGCGCGCTTGTAACGCTCAGCACGTATGAACCAGAATGCCAGTCCTCCTGTGTTGTGATTGGGAGCCGATCCATTTCCGCTGGTCCTTACACCCAGAGATCCTTTTCGGCCGGTTTTTTGCCAACCACTTGCCTCCATGATCATGCGTACCACCACGCCAACAGCCTGCCGTAATCGCTTGCTCCTCTTAGTGTGTATATCTGCCAAAGACCTATCGATGGCAGGATGTGATTCAAGTTCCCGGACAACGCCAGCCATAGGAGGTCTGTCGTGATGAATCTCAGACTCTTTCATCCGACGTTGCCTGCTGTTATCATTAAAGAACTCAAGAACTGCGGTGAAAGATTGTTCCGGATCTTTTACAACATCGGAAAACGTTCGGCCCTGATTGTCCTTAAGGAACATCTCTCGTGTGATCGTTACGCTTGGCACATTATGCTCCATTTCATAAATATTATCGATAGTAGACAGTCGAAATTTGAACGTACATATAATGAAGATACAAATATTGTATCTTCATTATAGAAAAAGCAAGAAAAATATAATGTGAATTATCCAGCCTTGGATAACAATGCTTGTCGATGGAATTTAAAAACTCAGAAATCGTTGAAATGATCTTAACTATCATGTACGTTTAAAACATTTTCAAATTCTGATGTTTAAAGATATAAAAAAATAGAAATAAACCCATGACGGTTCATTGGCGAACAGCATAAATGTCAATTGATGAAGGAATCGAAGATCAGTGGCAAATGTTTTGATTATTGATGATGAAGTTGCGGTATGTAAACTGCTGGCCATGCCGATTCGGAAAGAGAAGCATGACGTGACGTATGCCCTGACGCTCAACGAAGGAATGGCATGTGCCGCTGACGGGGATTTTGATGTTATTTTTCTGGATGTCAACCTTCCGGACGGAAATGGTCTGGAAGCCCTACCGAATTTCAAAGCAGTTGTGTCATCACCGGATGTCATCATTATAACGGGTGCCGGAAATCCGGATGGGGCAGAGCTTGCTATTCGAAGCGGTGCCTGGACTTACATTCAGAAACCCCCTTTAATGTCTGATATTATTCTTCAACTGAACCGGGTTCTTCAATATCGGATAGAAAAAAAACAGCGCTTTCGGCCGGCCATGCTTAAGCGGGAAGGCATTATCGGCAGCAGCCCCCAGTTGGAATCCTGCCTTGCCGAGGTCGCTCAGGTGGCAGGCAGTGACGTGAATGTTATGATTACCGGTGAGACCGGTACGGGAAAAGAGTTGTTTGCAAATACCATTCATAACAACAGCTTTCGGGCGGATAAGAAATTTGTTGTGGTTGATTGCGCATCTCTTCCCGAAAATCTTGTTAACAGTATGCTTTTCGGGCACACAAAAGGGTCTTTTACCGGCGCTCAGAAGGACCGGTCCGGTTTAATCAAAGAAGCCGATGGCGGGACTCTTTTTTTAGATGAGGTGGGTGAGCTTTCCCTGGCACATCAAAAAGAATTTTTAAGGGTTCTGCAGGAAAACCGGTTTCGTCCTCTGGGAAGCAACCGGGAAATTAAAAGCGATTTTCGGCTGATTACCGCCACAAACCGGGATTTGAATCAAATGGTAAATACCGGGCATTTCAGAAAAGATCTGCTATACCGGATTCAATCCTTTAATATCCACTTACCCCCTCTTAAATCAAGGCCTCAGGATATAAAGGAGATGGCACAGCATTGGATTAATCTATTATGTGACAATCAGGGGATTGAGACCAAAGGGTTTTCTCCTGATTTTTTTGAAGCACTTATTTCATATGACTGGCCGGGAAATTTTCGGGAAATCATTCACACCATGGAAAGAGTGTTTACTGTTGCCCGTTTTGATCCGACATTATTTGCCCGCCATCTTCCCACAAAGATCCGGGTCCACCAGGCGCGCAATATGGTAAATGAAAGTGAAAAAACCAATGCCAAACGTCCGCCGGAAAAGCAGGTGAATGATTTATTCAAACTTTTCGAAGTAAGGGATGCTGCCGTGGCAGAGGCGGAAAAACAATATTTGAAAGATCTTATGGCTCACACACAGGGAGAAATGAAACAAGCTATCCGGATCTCCGGTTTGTCTCAATCCCGGCTTTATTCGCTGATGAAAAAGTATCAGATTCCCCGATCCTGACGTATCTTCTGTTTTAAATCAATTCTGATGGCGTCGTAAAAAGTCCCATCTACGGCGTTGTAGCGGTTTTTCAGCTCCTCAATATACCACATGTATTATTTTAAATCTGAAAAACCACTACGCCTTGCCAGTGTATAAGATATGGTGGAATTTTTACTTAGCCATCCGGGCGACTTTTTACGAGTTCATCAATTCTACTGTTCATCAATTTTTCGGCCTTGATCATCGTTTCGGCCATCCTGTAGGGGTAAGCCCCTGTGCTTACCCTGATCATAGGGCAACCACAGGGGGTTGCCCCTACAAAAACCGGATATTGGCCAAAGCAGATTTGTCATTCCCGAATGTTTCTATCGGGAATCCAGTTATGTGCTACTCCGAACATAGATTCCGGCTAAGCTTGTCCTCGAATGTTTCTATCGGGGAAGCATGCCGGAATGACATTGTGCTGGCCAAAACGATGATCAAGGCCGATTATTCTTTTTAGCATCATTAAATAGCCACGTTTCCTGCCCGGCAGGAAAAAATTCCTGCTTTATAATAATTTTACAGTAAATCGATAGTTTCATTTGATTGTTTTTTGCACCGAATTTTCTTTAACATTCTGACAATATTTAATATTTGTATTTATTAAAAACTTGGCATAATTTTTGTATTATATATTAATGGATTAATGATTCAATTGACCAACAAAAAATAGGATCAACATGAAGTGCCAATCTCCTCATAATCAAAAAGAATCTTCAGGGAAAGTGAACCAGATGAATCCTGATAATCAGTCTGAAAAGAAAAGGAATGTGGCCCATCTGCGAGCGGTGGCTCCTCCTGTAAATCAAATGCAAAAAAAATCTTCTCTTGTACTCCGTTCGGATGAACCCTCAACTGAGAAAAATACTGCTGAGATTTTAAGAGCCCTTTTTGAGGGCATTGTTCATTATGCCAATCTTGGGAATTTTGCAAAGGCCGAACAGTTGCGGGAAAAACTCATAGCTGAAGTGCCGACCGCCAGCAAGACAATTATCCGATCCGGAGAAATTATTGAGCAGAAAAAGAATTCCTTAATGGATCCGGAAAAGATAAGGCTTTGGGCGGACTTATTCAACCAGTTTACCAGCAGTGAAGCCACAGCATTTTATTTTGCGCTTAAAGAGTTTATTGTTAAACCGAACCAACCGGTTTTCCAACAGGGTAACTGTGATAATCGCCTGTATTTCATAAGGTCAGGCAGTTTGAAGTTAAAGTATTTTGACTATGATGTCAGAAAGAATGTGTCGATGAATATCTTGCGTCAAGGAGATGTCGCCGGTGCTGAAACTTTTTTTACACTGACCAACCATACGACTAATCTTATTGCCATCGAAGAGTCTAAAATCAGTTATCTGGATAAATCTGCATACCAGAAGATATTGGCGGAAAATCATACGATCGAGTCCAAGTTGTTAAAATTCTGTGAATCAAAGCAGATAAAATTTGAACAAGAACGTCCGGAAGCTCCAGCCCGGCGGGCTCATCAACGTTATAAGGCAGACCTGATTGGCCATATGCAGCGGTTTGATCAAGATGACAAGCTCATTGAAGAAATAACAAGAGTGAAAATTATTGATATTTCTTCAGGTGGTCTGGCGTATCAGGTACGAAATTTAAAAATCGGTGAAGCGTCTCATCTTCATAACAGCCGGATTCACATCACAGCTTCTTACCAGAAATATTCACTCTCATACGAGTTAAAAAAAACAGCAAAAGTCGTTTCTTTGAAGTTCCTGCCTTTTGGGGAATATTCGGTTCATATCCAGTTTGAGGAACCGATTGATGAAAATATTGTAATGGAAATTGCAAAGCATACGGATGTCATGGCCTTTATTTAATGCATCTGCAAAATATCAATGTCGTTATGCGGGGGGACAAAAATCATGCTCAATACACAGCTGAAAGAAAAAGATCGTGTAGATAAAAAATTATATAAAAGGGAAAAAATTTTAATCGTCGATGATGATGAAGCGATTCGTAATCTGCTTCGGCAAATACTCGAAAGAGAAGGCTACACCAGTGAAATGGCCGTAGATGCGGAAGACGCGATTGATTTTTTGAAAGAACAGACCTTTGACCTTGTCATCAGTGATGTTGCCATGCCGGGGAAATCAGGAATCCAATTACTGAAAGAAATCAAAAAAAAATATCCGAACATTCCGACCCTGATGATTTCCGGCATCAGCACAAAAAAAACAGCGGAATCCATTATTTCCATGGGGGCTTATGATTTTCTGTTAAAGCCGTTTCAGAAAAAGCAGGTGCTGATCAGTGTCTCCAATGCACTCAGACGCAGGGCGCTGGACCTCCAGAGCCAGTTCGAAGTTCAGAATCTGGAAAATATTATACAGGATCAGACCCAGGATTTATTTAATGCCAATGAAAGACTAAATAGTATTCTTGATGGTACCATCAAAGCCATGTCTTTGGCTGTGGAATCAAGAGATCCCTATACAGCCGGTCATCAGTCTCGGGTTGCGGATATCGCTGTGGCCATTGCCATCCGAATGGATTTTTCCCTGGAGAGAGTCAAATACCTGAAAATGGCCGGATTAATACATGATATCGGCAAAATTTCAGTCCCTGCAGAAATCCTCTGCAAACCGACGCGATTGTCGGATTCAGAGTTTAACATTATGAAGGAGCATCCTTTAACCGGTTACAAGATCTTAAAGGAAATTGAGTTCCCGTATCCTTTGGCTAAAATTGTATATCAACATCATGAACGAATTGATGGTTCCGGATATCCCAACAGGCTTTCAGGTGATGCAATCTATATAGAGTCAAAGATCCTTGCTGTTGCAGATGTTGTAGAAGCCATGGCGTCTCATAGGCCCTATCGGCCTTCTCTTGGCATTGATGCTGCCCTGAATGAAATTAATAATCAAAGAGGACGGATGTTTGATCCGGATGTTGTGGATAACTGCTGCTATCTGTTTGAACATGATTTGATTAAATTAAAATAAATTAACCTGGTTATCTGCTTCGGTTAAGTTAAGTCACCATTCGACCGGTAGGCACGGTGGCCAACCCTACGGAGCTTACCGCAAAACCTCGTAGAGCAGGCCACCGTGCCTGCTGTTGACTGCATAAATTTTGGACATTGAACTCAACTTAATTAAAGTGGATATGCAGG
>JAQIBZ010000455.1 GCA_027858815.1 Desulfobacteraceae bacterium | reverse complement strand
AAGCAATCTCATTATCGACAGGGGATTACTATCGTTCGTTCCTCACTCCGCGTAATGACAACCATGATTTTGAAGTTTTCGTTCCGGCACTATTTATGTCGACAATTGTTCAAAACGGGCGGTATGGCCGAATTGGAAACCGCTTTTTTTCTAAAATATTGATAAACCGAGACAACTTCAAACGGGAACTCTTGGCCTAAATTGTCACAATAGATTGTACCGGGAATTGCTCAAAATACTACATGTATTCCTCCGGTTAAAATTTTCGCCCGCCTTGAACTTGAAAAAATTTTCGGGTTTTCGTTCAAGCACTAGTTATTCAGGATTCACGTAAAAAAAGTCTTCCGATGGTTCAGGGTCTGCCCGTCACCATCGGAAAACTTATATCACTATATTTATATTAGCCTATTGTGGTGCATGTACCTGATTTATTCCCGTTACCGGATCCGTCTTTCGGTCCGTTTCCACCATTGCCCGAACCATCTCCCGGTCCGTGTCCGCCGCCGCCATTGCCATTTCCACCTTTTGCCAGGATCATAGAATCAGTCATTGAATCAGTCAGAGGAAGCAAGCAAGACCCATCTTTTTTCTGGCTTTTTGTACGCGTTTGATTGGCTGACAAGAACAGTTCCGTGTTATCCGTCAAAGGAAGCAGACAAGACCCATCTTTTTTCTGGTTCTTTGTTCGGGTCGCTGACAGAATCAGACTGGCATTATCAATGGCGGAATAAATACAGTCACCAGTGCCATCGCCAGTGCAGTCACCAGTGCCATGGTTCTTTTTAATGCCACGCCACAGGGGAGCACCGCTTACGGGGTCACGCAGGATAAGCTCTTCTCCGGCAATGCTTACGCTTGCAGCGATAATCTTAAATGATCCGTCGGATAAGGTGATTTCAAAGCCATTGACTACGATATCTTCTCCGATTTCCGGTTTTGCAATTCCGGCGGCATCCCAGAAGGCAAGCGGTCCCATGCCGTAAACGGTGATAACTTCAACTCCGTTATCAATCCCGATACCAGCGCCCTTGGTTCCAAAGCTTGCCACAGTACCGCTAACCTCGACAGCAACCCCTTCAAGAATACTGTTCACCGGACCGCTCCCGTCTCCAGCGCCGTTCCCCATGCCTTTACCGTTTCCGGCAAATACGGCTGGCGCCATGATAAAAAGGCTTAATGCCGTGAAAGTGACAATTACTAAAGACTTGATGTTTCGCATGTTGCTTCTCATGTTGTTTCTCCTTTGATGTTTTGGTTTTTGGGATCGTTTGTTTCGATCAGTTGGAGAATATCATTTCAACAAACGTGCCAAAACCTAAATTAATTAAAAAATGCTTTAAAATCAGATACTAATCTGAATTCATAATAGGTGCGGAGAAACAGCCTTTTTCGACAAAGCATGTTTTTGTTCGACGAAATTGTCGAATTGGAATTATTCAATTTCGATAAATGAAGAGTTATCCGCACGCGAATAGTGTAACGCCCTTTTAAACAAACATCCTATTCAAATGGAGGCAAACCAATTACAAAGGAAAAAAGGGAAAAGCGTAATAATCAATTTAATTACATCAATGAAATGTTGAATAAATTTTCAAAAATGAGAAAGCCTGCTATCAGTGTAGATACCAAGAAAAAAGAACCAATTGGAAACTTTAAAAATAACGGCACAAGATATAAGCGAGGAGTAGATTTAACAAATGATCACGATTTTTTAACATACGCTTCTGGAATAGCCGCTTTATACGGTATTCTTGACTATGATAGAAATAAAGGGTTTGTTTCAATAGGAAAATTTCTTAAGAAAGGTAGTAAAATATTATCCGGCGATACACCAGAATTTGCTGTTGAATCTATAGAAAGATGGTGGATAAGTGATGTGAAGCATATCAGAATAAAAACGATTTACTAATTGTAGCGGATGGAGGAGGAAGTAATGGTCATAGACCTCATATGTGGAAGGTTAAGCTTCAAGAAGTATTATGCAACAAATACAAATTAAATGTGACCGTATGTCACTACCCGCCAGGGGCTTCATAATGGAACCCGATTGAACAGCGCTGATTTAGGGAGAATAGTAAAAAGTGGAGAGGGACACCGTTAATTGATTATGAAACAGTTCTGAAATATACTATGCGAAAAAAAACAACCACTGGGTTAAAAGTTAATGCTATTTTGATTGAAAAACAATACGAGAAAGGGCTTAAAGCTTCAAAAACGGATTTGGAAAATTTAAATATTGAGAGACACGAAATTAATCCTTCATGGAACTTTTCATGACATTCTCCCTTCTTCATTTCACGAAATTTCTGGACGGCCTGAAGGGCGGCGACAGATGCCATAAAACCATTGAGATCGATTATATAAGTTGATTGATTTTTCATTTGCAATAAAAAGGCCTGTCACGGT
>JAQIBZ010000436.1 GCA_027858815.1 Desulfobacteraceae bacterium | reverse complement strand
TTCTTATTAATGTTTTAATGTGAATCAGGCGTTATAATTATGGATTTATCTTCTTCGGCTATTTTATCCCTTAGCTCACAAAGGGTTTTTAGGATTTCTTCTTCTGTTTTTCTTGCAGGTGGATGGATGTGGCCAAGAAGTTCTTTTATGTTATATTCCTTTTCAGAGCTTTCAGGCCATACAGTGGTTTTGCCTGCCTGTTCCATTTTTTTCAAGGTGCTGAAACTGAAAGTGATGTTCGGATTATCCGGCATGGGAACTTTTTCGGTTGGTGGAATGCCATCGAAGCTTTTGTTTATTTCCCGGAAACTGTGAAGGATCACGGCAAAGTAATCCGGTTTATCATGGCCGTTGACTGAAATATAAACCTTTTTTGCTTCTTCATCTGCTACTACCAGTGCTTCTGCTGAAAAGATTTTGCTTTTCAGGACAACACCTGTTCTCCAGAGATAATGATTGTGGATATCTTCGTGCATTTTCACGATAAAGCGTGGCATGATGGTTCTTGGCATGAAATCATATTCAATGATGAAGTTGAGGGAGTCGTTTTTTTTAAAAGTATATTTTGGCTGTTCAATCGGTAGAAGGTCGGGTATAAGAATTTGTTCCTGATCTATTTCATAGCAGAGTTCAAATTTTTTCATCAATTCAATAATATAGGGGTATTTGTCCCTTGGGTATTTGTAATCCTGTTCATCTCCCGGTTCAAGGATAGTGGGCAGTAATTTCAACTTCAAAACGCCTTTGTCGTTTTCAATTTTTTTTGAGGTAATAATCCTGTAAACTGCTGAAGTTATCCATTTGGGTTCAAGTACATGGGTATGGTGAAGGTCAAACTCTTCGAAGTGCACAACAACCCCCAGATCATTTAAAAAATCAAGAAGTGTTGTTTGCTGGCTTTCAGATTTGACTTGTTTATCTTTGCAAATTGATTCGTAATTATCATAGTCAATAAAGGGTTCATTTAAATTTTCAAGGTGTTCTTTGACATTAAACCAAGTTTTGGCCCATTTGGTATGAGGCATATCAAGGGCATCTGCTTGTTTTAGTATTACTTTTAAAAATTTATTGATATTTGTGCCGTCTTTGCATGAAACCCTGTAATCACCCCTGATATTCGGGTATTTCTCTTGAAGAAAACCAGTATTTAACTGATAATTATGCTTTTGGTCAATTTTGTTGATTGCAATGACAACCGGTGATTCACCGCCAAAAGTCTTGATGTATTTGAGCCAGTATTCTGGGTTTTCATCCTTTCGTCCATCCAGAACAAGTATATAAAGGCTTCGCTTGGTAAGGAAAAATTGGTGGGTGGCATGCATTACTTCCTGTCCACCGAAGTCCCAAAAATGTAAGCTAAACTGCTGTTTTTCATGTTTAAATTTCTTTCTTGTAATATTAATGCCATGGGTTTGAGATTCTTCAGGATCAAATTTATTTCCAGACAGGCATTTGGTTAGTGATGTTTTTCCAGACGCACCATCTCCAACCAATATCACTTTGATCTCGTTCAAAGGAATTTTGCTGCCTTCAAGAGAATCAAAATAAGCCTGTACATTCTTCTTCCCTTGTTTGATAATTTCGATGGGAGGTATTTTTATAGGATTGCCATAAATTGAGATCCCTCCCCTTGAAATAGAGTCAGATGTTTCTTTTACATAGATATCCATATTTGTATTAAAAATATCTTTTGGAAGCCTTTCTATTTTGTTGTTAGTGAGATTTAGTATTTTTAAGTTTGAGAGGCTTCCAATTTCCTCTGGTAATTCAGTCAACTGATTACTGGCGATGTCAATCGATTTTAGGTTTAAAAGATTTCCAATTTCCATTGGCAATTTAGTAAGTTGGTTTAACGAAACTCTGATCGATTTTAGGTTTAAAAGATTTCCAATTTCCTTTGGCAAGTAGGGCAGTTGATTGTCGAGAATGTCAATCGATTGTAACTTGGAGAGGCTTCCAATTTCTTTTGGTAATTCATTCAGTTCATTTATGCTGGCCTTAAATGATATAAGATTTGAAAGATTCCCAATTTCCTTTGGCAATTTAGTCAGCCGATTACCACTGATATCAAGTGATTGTAAATTTATAAACTCCCCAATCCCCTTTGGCAATTCAATCAACTGATTGCCACGGATATTGAGAAATTCGAGTCCTAAAAGTTTTTCAATTTCCTTTGGTAGCTTGATCAGCTCATTAAAACTGATTTCAAGTTTTTGCAAATTTGAGAGACTTCCAATTTCTTTTGACAATTCAGTAAGATTATTATAACGGAAATTAAGAAATTGAAGATTTGAAAGATCTCCAATTTCCTTTGGCAGTTTGATCAGCTGATTATGACTGATGTCAAATGCTTTCAAATTTGAGAGACTTCCAATTTCTTCTGACAATTCAGTAAGGTTATTATAACGGAAATCAAGATATTGAAGGTTCGAGAGGTCTCCAATTGAAGACGGAATTATTTCTAATTTAAGATTTAATAAATCCAGTTTGTCTGATTTTTCTTTTAATGCTTGTGCTATTCTTTTTTCCGCTTCAGCAAGGCTCATGCTTACAGTCCTGTTTATAGCATTAAAATTATGTTTCGGTGTCACATCTTGAATTGTGAATTGTTAATCTTCATAAATAAATTTCCCGATGCCTATCCAGATTCTCCCACCCCGGCCAGCATGCTTTGCCTTCCGATTGAAAACCTTTCTATTCGAAAAAGTCGAAAAAATTCTGTCGACCCACCAATCACATTGGGGTAGATAAAATCGCTGTCTTTAGAAATATCAATGGTCAGTCAGCCATTTGTGGGCTTCTGGTTAATGGAAAATGGGCATATGACAAATTTTCGCACAGAAATTTATCTGTACTAAATTTTTTGCTGGATGGGAAGGGGAAAGTTAAGAACGGTGGAAAAGTGACAAAGTAAAAAAGTTGAAAAGTAAAAAAATGAACATCATTAAAAACAGGTGGAAGGTTGATGAATGAAGGTCAAAAGATAACTGATGAACATCGAACATTGAATAAAATAGGAATGAGTCTGTTTTAACTGGATTCCCTTCTGCAAAACGACTCAACCAATCCCGATCGGGAATATTTTTATTTACAAATAAGATCTGCATGGTATTATTCCCGAAAGGGAATATTTTATTGAGGAGGACACATGCAAAATAAAAAAACCCCTATCGGGACGATTATGTCCCCACGGGACATTGGTAACGCCATACGGGCCAAACGGAAGGCAGATGGACTGACCCAGGCCGATGCAGCAGCGCTTTGCGGGGTCGGCACCCGATTCCTTGGAGAACTGGAACGAGGCAAAGAAACAGCGCAGATCGGCAAAGTGATTCGGATTCTCCAGGGGCTGGGCTTGACGCTTCAGCTCACATTAAAAGGAGTTCAGCGATAATGACGCAACTTTCTGTTTACCTGTGTAATGAATATGCAGGCCTTTTGACATGCGACAGGCAGCAGCGGTTTTCATTTCAATACGACCGACAATGGATTGCAAAAACCAATGTTGCCCCCCTATCCCTTTCGCTGCCTCTCCGGGAAGAAGCTTACGCCGATGAAAAAGCGCGTCCCTTTTTTACCAACCTTCTGCCTGAATCCGGCGTCCGGGAGGCCGTTGCCAGAAAAATAGGGGTTTCACCGCGAAATGAATTCGCACTGCTCGAAGCGCTTGGCGGTGAATGCGCCGGAGCCGTTACCCTTATTCCAAAAGGCATGGCGCTTGACAAACAGTCCGGATACCTTGAACTATCACCTGAAAAATTCCATAAAATTGTTCAGGAACTTCCTAAAAAACCATTTCTTGCCGGAGAAGACGGCATCCGGTTATCGCTTGCCGGCGCTCAAGATAAGCTGCCCGTATACATAGAGGGAGAAAGAATATTTCTGCCACAGGGCGCATCGCCCAGTTCCCACATCATCAAACCCAACATCGATGGTATCGCGTCAAGCATCCGCAACGAGGTATTTTGCATGGCCCTTGCCGACAGGATCGGCTTAACCGTACCCAATGTGAATGTGATGATGACCCCGGATGAACTTTACGTGGTTGACCGGTACGACAGATTTCGCGACGAAAAAGGCACGGTGCACCGCATTCATCAGGAAGATTTTTGTCAGGCAATGGGCCTCATGCCCGAAACCAAATATGAGACCGAAGGAGGCCCTTCCCTGTTTGACTGCTTTGCCCTGATTGATCGATTTTCAACACACCCGGCCCTTGACCGAAAACAATTGCTCGACTGGGTTACGTTTAATTATTTCATTCACAACGCCGATGCCCATGGCAAAAACCTTTCGCTGCTCCTGATGCCCGATGAAATCCGACTCGCCCCTTTTTACGATCTGATGTGCACAGGGGCATACGAAGGAATCAACGAAAAACTGGCAATGAAAATCGGTAACGAGAACCGTCCCCAGTGGATTCAGTCACGCCATTGGGAACGGTTGGCCGAAGAAGTCGGTATCAAGGCCAAATTTATCTTGCAAACCGTAAAGAAAATGGCAAAACAAATAGAGAACACCGCCAAGGAGCTGGCATCGGAGCAACAGGCAAAATGGGGCCCTGCATTAATCGTTGCGCAAATTCAAGAAATTATCGCAAGACAAGTGAAACACACAAAATCTGCAATAGGTTAAGGTTTGAATCATCTGCAGTTTTGCTTTGAAGGGTTTGCCGTTTTTATCTTTTAGCACATAAAGTCACAAACGACCCCAACGGACCTGGTGCCCGGCGGTGAACAGAGGTTTTGGAAAGGTAGGTTTTATTTCAGTGATGACGGGTCTCAAAATTTCAAAATTACCGACAGGAATCCATCAGAGCCAGGATTGAAACAAGAAGTTATCGCGCAGAGGCGCAAAGACGCAGAGAATTACTGACAAGAATCCATCAGAACAAGGATTGAAACCCGATTAAGGGCAACCACGGGGGGTTGCCCCTACTTATAAAATTGACTCCCTTGCCCGGACTAAACGGAGGGCATAAAGAGACCGATCCTTTTGGGGGGAGAGGGGAAACAAAAAGACCGTCTCTTTCCGGCTACAAGGGAGTCAATAATCGGGCAAGCGGAAATAAAACCGCTCACCCGGTGTTTTTAATCATTTAAATATCTTAACCACCATATACCCCTTATTCATCCTCCGGAGATACATCTGAACAGCATCCCCTTTTTCCACATCATCAATAATTTCAATATAATCGGAAGCATCATTCACCGGCTGATGATTAATTTCCATAATGATATCACCCTGGGCAATACCGGCCTTGGCCCCTTTGCTGTCAGGTGCCACATTGACAACAATCACGCCGTCTGTATCGCCAAGATTAAATTTCTTGGATATTTCAGGGGTGATATCTGAAACCTCAACGCCCAGCTGGCTTTCCATACGCCCTGAATCATCACTGCCGGATGCTAAAAGCTGATCCATATCCCGCCGGGCAATTTTGACCTTAAACATTTTTTCGTTGCCTTCACGGTTTACTTTTATCTTTGCGCTACTGCCGACATCGAGTCCGGCGATAAGCCTTGTCAGATCGCGGCTGGAATCAACCGGCTTTCCGTTGATTTCTAAAATAATATCATTTGCCCGGATTCCAGCTTCTTCAGCCGGATCTCCCTCGAAAACCTCCGCGATCAGCACACCCTTATCCACGTCATAATATTCTTTCAGCTCCGGATCTAAATTCTGAATGGCAACGCCCAGCCATCCCCGGGTCACTTCACCATTGTCCTTTAATTGTGCAAAAATTTCCTTGACAATATTCACCGGAATAGCAAAACCAATGCCGTCACCACCGGCCACAATGGCGGTGTTAATACCGATAACATCTCCATACATGTTAATCAGGGGACCACCGCTGTTCCCGGGATTAATGGACGCATCCGTCTGAATGAAATCATCATAAGGGCCGGCACCGATCACCCGGCCTTTTGCACTGATAATTCCGGCAGTGACCGTATGTTCCAGACCAAAGGGGCTGCCGATTGCCAGCACCCACTGCCCTATTTCCAACTTATCAGAATCGCCCAGAGCCAATACCGGCAGATCATGATCCGCCTTGATTTTAATCAGTGCAAGATCTGTTGAGGCGTCTTTTCCCATGATTTCAGCCGGGTATTCCTTACCGTTCTTCAGCTTGACCTGGATTTCATCCGCTCCATCAATGACGTGATTGTTGGTAACGATATACCCGTCTTTGTCCAGAATAAACCCGGAACCCAGGCTGCTTTGTTTGAATTCGCGCTGGGGCTGATTCTTAAAAAAATTCTCAAAAAACCTGTTAAACGGATCCTGCTGATCCCGGGGACTGCGAAAAAAATGCTCAAACACCCGGCCGCCACCGCTGGTAAGGGTTTTAACTGTACTGATATTCACCACGGCCGGACCGCAGGATTTAGACAACTGGGTAAAATCCTGGGGGACCATTCTGACTGCCGGCGGTTGTGAACAACCCGCAGTTGTAGTATAAGGGGAAAACACAAACAGGCAAACAATCAGAACGGCCAATGTCGCAAGGACGCCAATCGTTTTCTCCCGGTTGTTTATCCAGTTGTTTTTAAAAAATTTCATCTCTTATCTCCTTTATTTCTAATATATTTACTATAT
The DNA here is from genome assembly GCA_027858815.1 of Desulfobacteraceae bacterium. GTDB lineage: Bacteria > Desulfobacterota > Desulfobacteria > Desulfobacterales > Desulfosalsimonadaceae > SURF-3. Next base: position 580 of record JAQIBZ010000436.1, on the reverse strand, counting down.
TTTAAGTTAAACCTAAATTGACTTAGATTAAATATAATAATTTTTCGATCTTTTTCAATGCGTTATTTAATAAATTAAGTATTCTGATTATTTAACATTAGTTGCCTGACTTTGCCAATCAGTATCTGAAGGCTGTCTGATTTATCATAATAATCCGCCGCACCGCGGATAAGTTTTTTCTGATCTTCAAGAGGATAAACGCTGCTCACAATGATTTTGGCTTTTTCGCAAAACACCTGCGCAATTTCATAAAGGACCGTACCGTCAACGTTCATCATGTTAATATCCAGCAGGATCAAATCCACTGAATTCTCCAACAATAAATCATACGCTTCTCCCGCACTGGCGGCTTCAATGACATCAAAGCCCTCTCTTTGCATAATTTTAACAAAAACACTTCTGATTCTTTCCTCATCATCTACGATCAGAATTTTCATTTTAAACCTGCTTACTATAAAAAAGTTAGGCTTTAGTCATCGTTTCGGCCAGCACAATGTCATTCCGGCATGCTTCCCCGATAGAAACATTCGAGGACAAGCTTAGCCGGAATCTATGTTCGGAATAGCACATAACTGGATTC
>JAQIBZ010000431.1 GCA_027858815.1 Desulfobacteraceae bacterium | reverse complement strand
CGACCGGTCGGCACGGTGGCCGACCCTACGAAGATTATCGCAAAACCTCGTAGGGCAAGGCCACCGTGCCTGCCGAAGATTGTATAAATTTTGGATTTTAAAATCAACTTAACCAAAGTAGATATGCAGGAAATATTATTGACCGTAAATATTTTATCGCTAAAGTGAATCGAAGGTCTTGCGGTTTTATACAAATTTTCATATTATTTTTAAGATTCACAGGCAAACCTTGCAATCAGTAAACCGAATCGCAAATATGAGGTTTGAAATTTTCATATTATTTAAAATATTTAAAGGAGGCGGCAAATGTTCCTGAATTTTATTAGAAAAAGTATTTTTCTGGTGTTATCTACGGTGATCGTTTTTATGATGACCGGCTGCAGCACAACCACCCGGGATATTTCTCCGGATGAGAGCATTCACTATGATGAAGGCTATGATTTTTCTGATAAAAAGGCCATCGTAAATGACCTTGTGGAATCACTGGTCAACAAGCCGCCGCTGGTGGCTCGCTATGACCGGCCGATAATGATTGTTTACGGGGTGGCCAACCGGACGGATGAACATATTGAGACAGACGGTATTACCGATGATATCCGCACGGAGATCATGCAGTCCGGAAAGGCACGGTTTGTTAACAAGGTCCAGCGCGATAATATTCAAAAGGAATCCGACTACCAGTACGGCGGCAATGTCAGTGCCGAGACCCGGCTGACACGGGCGCGGCAGGTCGGTGCGGAATACATGATTAGTGGCACCCTGCGGTCCATCAAGAAAAGAGAGGGCAAGGGAATTCGCTTGAAAAGGGACACCTTGCAGTATTATAGCCTGACCCTTGAACTGACTGATTTGCAGACAGGGCTCATCGAATGGACGGATAGCGCTGAAATCGCCCGGGAATCCTCAAAACCGTTTATCGGCTGGTAGAAAAATCCCGGTTATAAAATTGTTTTCACAACCATTTCCAATTGACACATATGTTGCGATGGATTTTATCTTTATCCATCGCAGCATATCATCGGTATCTGATTTTAACAGGATCAACATGGTTAAAGGTTCTCGCATCAACCGACCATTCAAATGTGCATGCCTGCTGCTCTGTCTCATAAGCATTGCAATCTCAGGGTGTTCTGTTAAGTTGAACCAGGCCCGGAAAGACTTTTACAGCGGTCGGATTAACCAGGCATCCACAGCATTATCCAACCCGGAAGACGTATCCAGCACGGATCATCTGTTATATTATATGGAAAAAGGTGCGATCCTGCACCATGCCGGAGATTATCCGGGCAGCATTGATCTGCTGCTGAATGCCGCTGCGTTGATCTCGGAACAGGAAATGATCAGTGCCGGCCAGCAGGCCGCTTCGCTGGTGACGTCTGAATGGATGACCGATTACAAGGGTGAGTATGCCGAGCGGCTGCTGGTTCATACTTACCTGATGATGAATTTTCTCATGACGGGAAACCATGAAAGTGCACTTGTGGAGGCCAAGCAGGCGCTGGAAGTATATACTGACTATCCAGAGGCCTGTTCTGCGGATTATTTTACCCGGGCCCTGATTGCCCATTGTTTTGAAGCATTAAATGAAATTAACGGTGCGTATATTGAATACAAAAAGTTGGCCAAACTTATGGGGGATCCGGCACCGGTTGCCCGGAAATTATGTGAGCTGGCCGGCCGGTTGGGGTTTTACGATGATGTGGCGCACTATAAGCAGTTTATTCCGGAATCTGAATTAAAAAGAAGTGACCGTAAGGCCGGAGAGCTGATTGTCTTTGTCAGCCAGGGTAAATCACCGGTGAAGATCCCGCACAATATTGTTTTGCCCCCATCCATCCGGTTTTCGTTTTCAACCTATGAAAGCCGCGGCGGCTACCTGCCGTCCCCGACTGTTGGACCGCTTTCACAAGCCGGGCCGTCGGACTCGATTACAACGGATGTCGGAGAAGTTTTAAAAGCGTCGTTAAACGAGCGGCTGGTGGCGGTCATTGCAAAAGAAACCGCCCGGGTGGTGGCCAAGGAAGCTATTGCGCACAACATGAATGATGACAATGTTGAGATCTTGGTCCGTATCTTATTTTTTCTCATGGAAGTCCCGGACACCCGGTGCTGGGAGACTTTGCCCGCATACATGAGCATGATCCGGGTGCCGCTGTCTTCGGGAGAAAATCAGATCCGTTTAAACAGCATGGGACAAAACGTTGAGATTCCACTCATTGACGTCAGGCCCGGCAATGGCCGGTTTTATCATTATTATTCAGTCCGAAACGGTATTGGTTCGTTCTCGTCCAAAGGAGATTCCCGGGCAGGGAACTAATTGTTTTTAGCAATTGTTTATTACTCCCTGCATTGAGAGACTTTTTCCAACTTAAAAATCAAAATGATATCCCCATGAAAAAAAATACGCAGGTCTTTTTAATTTTTTTGTTTGTGGTCCTGGCTCAGTTAACAGGTGCCTTTCCCGTATTTGGTGATTCTGCTGAGCCGGTTCCGGCGGTGAAAGAAGATAAGGCTGCCATCGCATTTGCGGATAATATGACAGATTCCATGAAGCGAGGGGCGGAGCAGGTGACCGATGACTTAAGGGATCAGGCCCGGTCTTTGTTTGAATATACGCCTTTAGGCTGGGACGTTGATACCCTTGAGTATCTGTACGAGCAGGCATTGGATTTGCCCGGAAAACTGCCGGTACTTATTGAAGAGATTTTAGAGCAAAGCAGGGTCCTGGGCGTTGTCGGATCGATTGTGGTGCTTGTATTTCTGATTGCTGTTATCTACAGTCTGATCGGCCGCAAGCGGGTTCTTTTAAGGGCGGAACAGATTGCCAGGCCGCTGTTTGAAAAACTTCCCGAAGAACTGTTCCCGTTTTTAATGCTCGCGCTGCTGTCCGTGACTGCTGCGCTGATTCCGCTGATCCTTTTCGGGGCATTTTCTTTGATCAAGGCATTTATCTTCTATAAGGCACCCTGGTTTCTTTTGACTGGAAGACTGCTGGCCCTGTGGTCCATCGGTGCCCTTTTAATCAGTTTGATCCGGGGCATTGTGGAACAGAAGATATTTTTTATTCAGACGGAATACGGAGATACGATTTTTCGTTTGCTCCGGCTGACCGTGCTGTATGTTCTGTTCGGAATTGCTGTTTTGTGGGGGGCTGAGTCATTTGCGCTGCGTGAAGATTTTTTGGCATTTCTCCGTTTTCTGATTTATCTTTCCATTGTGCTTTTTCTGTTTTTTATCCTGCTCAGAAAAACGGCGGTGTTGTCCCTTTTGCCCCAGCTGCCGGGGAAATCTTACGAGGCCTTTTTAAAAGGGTTTGGCAAATATTATTATCCGGTCATGGGACTGACCCTGCTGACCGGGGTGATGTGGTGTTTCGGGTACAAACGGTTTTCAACCGTGCTATGGACAAAAACATGGGGGATTGCTGCGGTTTATATCGGATTTTCCGTGGTGTATCATCTGGTGATCCGAAGACTTCAGCGGTGGGAAGAAAAAATTGATAAAGCAGATGAACATGCCCTCGCGTTTGTTCAGTCCCTCAAAGGGTTTATTTTATATCTTTCGGTGACGATTACCGTCCTGGTGATGGCAGATCTGCTGGGTATTCTTTCGCCCATCCGGCGGGTCATCTCATTTCCGCTTTTTAGTATCGGCAGTTCTCCGTTTTCTCTGTGGATTATCGCCAAAGCGGCTCTGATTATAGTGGTATTTTTATATATTTCCCGAATGTTGTGTGCGTACCTGAATTATAAGATTTATCCCTCCATGAAGGTGGAGCCGGGAACGGCGTATGCCCTTGATACGTTCCTGAAATATTTTATGATGATTATCGGTGCATTTATATCTCTTGAGATTGTCGGATTTGATTTTCGGGCGCTGCTGGTGTTTGCCGGTGCCATCGGTATCGGTCTGGGTCTGGCCCTGCAGAGTGTAGCATCCAACCTGATCAGCGGTTTTGCCATTATTTTTGGGGGGAAGGTCCGGCGGGGGGATTGGCTGGAAGTCGGAGATACCATGGGGATGGTCACTAATATCGATCTTCGGGCTACGAAGGTCCGGACCCGGGACAATATTGAATATATTATTCCCAATGCGGATTTGATGTCCAATACGATTGTTAATTATACCCTGTCATCTCCTGTGATTCGCCTTGCCGTACCGTTTGGCGTATCGTATGCGTCAGATCCGAGGAAAATTGAGCAAATGGTTCTTGAAACTGCGGAAAAAGAACCGGCCGTCATGGTGTCCAAAAAACCGGAATTCCGGTTTATCGGGTATGGCGATAATTCCATTGATTTTCAGCTGCTCGTCTGGATTGATGTCCGCAAGACCGCCCGACGGGGTATCCGAAGTAAATTGTATTTTGCCATGTTTGAGACTTTTTCCGAACATGGTATTGAAATTCCTTTTCCACAGCAGGATGTGCATTTTCGGACCGGGATTCCATGGGATCGGTTTGGGAAGCCGGAGTCGGCTTGA